>JAHWLC010000079.1 GCA_019347585.1 Actinomycetota bacterium
GATCGTCACCCTCGACTGAGAGCCGGGGGCCCGACCAAGCAAGGCCGGAGTCGGGCCAGCCTGCGGTTCACGACGACTTCAGCCGGATCGCTCCAGGAACTCCTCGATCACCCTGGTGTGTTGGGCACGGGCCGTCTCCTCGTCGATGGATCGGCCCATGCCCGCCCACGCCGGGACCCATTTGGCGATGTCGGGCATGGGGCGGCAGAGCCCGATGGCCTCCCATTGGGCGAGATTGGGCAGCGGATCTCCGGTGATGTCCCGATAGCTGTCGATGACACGGTCCGCCACCCGGTCCATGCCGAGATAGCGGATGTCGAGCGAGCAGTAGGCGACGTCCATCTCCCGGTCCCCCGTCGCCGGGGACTCCCAATCGATGACCGCGACCAGCTCGTCGTCTCTCCACAGGGTGTTGCCCGGCCAGTAGTCCGTGTGGCTGAAGACGGGCTCGGTGTCGACCCGGTGTTGGAGGAGCTGGAAGTGACGGCGAAGCAGCTCCTCGCCGAGGGGGTGCTCCAGGACCAGCTCCGGGCTCTCCTCGACCTTGCGCACTTCCTCGCCGACACCGGTGGGGAACAGGTCGAGATCGTCGCCATCGATGGTGATCCCGTGGATCCGGGCCAGGTTCGAGGCGAGCTGCTCCGCCCAATCGAACGGGTGGGACGGGGTGAGGTCGGGGGCGCCGTCCACGAAGGAGATGACGAGCGCCTGCTCCTCGAATACCCCTTCGGTGTCCTTCCAGATCAGGGCGGGCGCCGGAACGTTTGCCTTCTGCACCAACTCGAGGGCCCGCGCCTCCCGGGCGGCGGCATCCTCGCCACGCTCGGCGTACCAGGGCCCGTAGCGACGCAGGACGTATCTCGTGGAGCCCTCGCTGAGGACGTCGGTGGTGCACCCCAGCCCGCCCTCGATGCGGCGGGCGTGGGTCAACGAGCCGGCGCCGATCGCCTGACGCACGCGTTCCAGCTGGTGGTCGGTGGGGGGTGGGGCGTGGTGCATCGTTTGGTGGAGGTGCGGGGAGTCGAACCCCGGTCCGTCAAGCCGTCAACGTTGGCATCTCCGAGCGCAGTCGTCAGCGAGCTTCGAGCGCAGAGACCCTGACGACCAGTTTCCCTGCGTCTATCCGGAATTGTGCTTAGCCGCCCGATCCCGGAGCCCCGGGCGGAGCATCCCACATTGCGACGCCCGATCCCTACCGGGCGGGAGCCGGTCGGGCGGACGGGCTACTTAATTAGGCAGCCAGTGCGAAGTTGTCTTCGGCACTTGTTGTTTGTTCCGGTTTGTTGACGGGGCCCCGGAGACCCCGGCTCGCTTCCAACGCCTCAACACTCGACGTCGAAACCGTTTCACCCCCGATTTTGGGTTGTGCGGTAAAGCTACCGCTCAGTTGTTACAACGACAATCTCGATCCGCGCATTCCTAATGCATTGACCGCCGCCGTCTGCGTTCTTTAGGCGTTTCCCGCTGTATCCGGCGGCTACTGCATTAGGTTCGTCGTCGGCGCGCGGCCCGCTCCATTTCTCGGGTGTGCTCGCGGTCGCGGAGGGTTTGGCGTTTGTCGACTGTGGTCTTGCCCCGGGCCAGGGCCAGCTCTACCTTGGCCTTGCCGTCCCGGAAGTACACTTTGAGGGGGATGAGGGTCAAACCCTTCTCGGCGACCGATCCGGCGATCCGGTCGATCTCGCGCCGGTGCAGCAGCAGCTTGCGCTCCCGTTCCGGGTCGTGACCGCCCTCCCGGGCGAAATCGTATGGGCTGATGTGCGCCCCCACCAGGAAGGCCTCCCCGTGGCGGATGTCGGCGTAGGAGTCCTTGAGCTCCATCTTCCCCTCACGCAGCGACTTCACCTCGGAGCCGAGCAGCACCATGCCCGCCTCGAAAGTGTCCACCACCGCGTAGTTGCGCCGGGCGCGGCGGTTGGTGGCGACCACGCTGACCTGGCCATCGTCGGCCATCAGAACCCGGTCGGAACCTCGGCGCCGCTGCTCTCCGCATCACGCAGGTAGCGGCTCAGGCCCAGCATCGACCCGATGATGCCGGCGACGGCGCCGAAGATGAGGAAGAGGACGCCCCAGCGGAAGAACCAGTCGTTGCCCACGTCCAGGCGGAACAGGGCGAACCCGCTGCCGGCCCGGGCCAGGTTGGTGGAGCCGAGCCAGACGGCGAACACCGCCAGAGCCGCTCCCACCACACCCTCGACCATGCCCTCGAGCAGGAAGGGGACCCGGATGAACCAGTTGGATGCGCCCACCAGCTTCATGATGGAGACCTCGTCGCGGCGGGCGTAGATGGCGAGCCGGATCGTGTTGGCGATGAGCACCACCGCAGCCAGTCCGAGGACGACTGCCATGCCGAGCCCGAGCACGTTGAGGACCGAGGACAGGTTCTGAAGCTGCTCGATGGAGTCGGCAGCCGTGGTCACCTCTCTCACCACCAGCACGTTCTGCTGCAGCCTCGATTTGATGGCCGCATGGGTGTCGATGTCCACCAGTTCGATCCGGATCGAGGCGGGGAGCACGTTGGGATCGATGTCCAACAGCTCCTCCTGACTGGCGAAGAGCTCCTGGTACTCCAGCCAGGCCCCGGTCTTGTCCACGTAGCGGGCTTCTTCGACCTCTTCCCATGACCTGACCTCGGCGAGCAGCGCCTCGTGGGCATCCACGGGCACGCCGTCGACACCGGGGTCCTTGAGGAAGGAGATGACATGCACCCCCTCCTGCCAGGCCAGGGTGTTGATGCGGAGGATCTCGTTGACCACGAGGGCGCCGAAGGCGAGCGACAGGGAGATGAAGACGGCGAGCACCGCCCCGGCCACGATCAGCGCGTTGCGCCGCAGGGAGAGCAGGGCCTCTTTGACCAGGAAGAGGAACCTGCTCACTTCAGGGCGCCCTCGTAGCGACCGGTCTCCTCGTCCCTGGTCACCTTGCCGTGCTCGAGCGCGACGACGCGGCGCTTCATGGCGTCCACGATGGCGTGGTCGTGGGTGGCCATCACCACGGTGGTCCCGGTGCGGTTGATCCGGTCGAGCAGCTTCATCAGACCCACCGAGGTCTTCGGATCGAGATTCCCGGTGGGCTCGTCGCAGAGCATGATCGGAGGGCGGTTGACGAACGAGCGCGCCACTGAGACCCGCTGCTGCTCGCCACCGGAGAGCTGGCGCGGGTACCGGGCCCCCTTGTCGGCGAGACCGACCAGATCGAGCACCTGCTCCACCTGGTCCGTGATCACCGAGGGGGGACGGCCCAGCACCTCGAGGGCGAAGGCGACGTTCTCCGCCACCGTCTTGTTGGGCAGGAGCTTGTAGTCCTGGAAGACGACGCCCACCGACCGGCGCAGGTAGGGGATCTTCCATCGGGGCAGGGTGGTGATGTCCTTGCCCGCCACCCAGATCTTGCCCCGGGTGACCGGCTCCTCACGGAGCATGAGCCGGATGAGCGTCGACTTGCCCGAACCGGAGGCGCCCACGAGGAAGACGAACTCCCCCTTGCTGATGTCGAGGGAGACGTCGTAGGCGGCGACGGTGCCGCCTTCGTAGACCTTGGTGACGTTTTCGAGTCGAATCATTCGATCATCGAGAGGTAACGCAGGGACATTGCAATGATCTGCGGGACCTCATCACGGTAACCGCCGAACGGCGTTTAGCCGGAATCTCCACTGGATTCGTGCCGGGACCGGCGCCACCTCAGGTAGGCCTCGACGAATCCGGAGAGGTCGCCGTCGAGCACCCCCTGCACGTTGCCCACCTCGTGATCGGTGCGCAGGTCCTTGACCATCTGATAGGGCTGGAGCACATAGCTGCGCACCTGGCGACCCCAGGCGGCCTCCCCCTGCTCGCCCCTGATCTCGTCGAGATGAGCCTCCCGATCGAGGCGGGCCCGCTCAGCGAGCTTGGCCTTGAGCATCGCCATCGCCCGATTCTTGTTCTGCAGCTGGGACCGCTCGTTCTGGCACTGGACGACGATCCCGGTGGGGAGATGGGTGATGCGGACCGCCGAGTCGGTGGTGTTGACGTGCTGTCCCCCGGCCCCCTGGCTGCGGTAGGTGTCGATCCTCAACTCCTCCTCGTCGATATCGACGTCGGCCTCGTCGCCGAGGTCGGGGACGACGTCGACGCCGGCGAAGCTGGTGTGCCGGCGGGAGTTGGCGTCGAAGGGGCTGATCCTGACCAGCCGGTGCACCCCCCGCTCCGACTCCAGGTTCCCGTAGGCGCGGTCGCCCTTGACGGTCATGGTCACCGACTTGAGCCCGGCCTCGTCGCCTTCGGTGACCTCCTCCACGGTGACCACGAAGCCCCGGTCGGCGAGGAACCGCTGGTACATGCGGGCCATCATCTCTGCCCAATCCTGGGCGTCCACTCCCCCGGCTCCGGCGTGGACGCTGAGGATCGCGTCGGCCTCGTCGTACTCGTCGAAGAAGAGAGACTCCAGCTCCAGCTCGTCGAAGGTCTTCGCCGCCTGCTCCAGCATCCCGATCGCCTCTTTACGGGACTCCTCGTCGCCGGCCTCGGCGGCCAGCTCGAGCAGGACCTCGGCATCGTCGATCTGAGAGGCGAGACCGTCGACCTTGGCGAACAGCCCCTCGTAGCGAGCCAGACGCCGGCCCACCACCCGGGCCTGGTCGGGATCGTCCCAGAGGTCGGGTGAGGAGGCCTGCTCCCTGAGCTCGGCGAGGTCCCTCTCCTTGCCCTCCATGTCGAGGAACTGGCGTGCCTCGCTCAGCCGCTTGCGCAGCTCGGCCACCGCCGCTGCAGGATCACTGATCTCCATGTCGGCTCGCAGTCAAGCGGCGGCGCCGTGGCAGCGCTTGAACTTCTTGCCGCTGCCACAGGGGCAGGGATCGTTGCGCCCTACCTTGTCAGAGGTCACCGGCTGCTTGGGGCCGGTGCTCCCCGCGGGGGCGGCCTCGACTCGGCTGGGCTGTGACTTGGGCTGGGCCACCTCGACGTGGAACAGGTAGCGCACGGTGTCCCGCTTCACCGCGTCGACCAGCTCGGTGAACATCTCGTATCCCTCTCGCTGGTACTCGGTCAGAGGGTCGCGCTGGCCCATGGCGCGGAGCCCGATCCCGGCCCGGAGGTAGTCCATCTCCGACAGGTGCTCCCGCCATTTGTTGTCGATCACGGAGAGCATCACCGACTTCTCCACCTGGCGGAGCGTGTCGGAGCCCAGCTCCTCCTCCCGCTCGGCGTAGCGGGCCAGGGCCTCGTCGACTGCGAAGTCGACGACGTCGTCGATGTCGTAGGAGCCCTCGAATTTGGAGACGTCGATCTTGGTGGGATAGAACAGCTCCAGCTCCCGCTTCAGGCCGTCCCAGTCCCAGTCGCTCCGACTCGTCTCCAGGGCGAAAGCGGTCTCCACGGTGCCGGCGACGGCGTCGGCGATCCAGTCATCCACCAGTTCACGGCTCCCCGCGGTGTCCTCGAGGATCGACTTGCGCCAGCGGTAGACGCTCTCCCGCTGGGTGTTCATCACCTCGTCGTACTTGAGCACGTTCTTGCGGATCTCGAAGTTCTGCGACTCGACCTGCCGCTGCGCCCGTTCTATCGACTTCGACACCATCTTGGCCTCGATGGGCTGGTCCTCGGGGAGCCGCAGGCGTTCCATGATCCCGGCCACCCACTCACCCTGAAAGCGCCGCATCAGCTCATCCTCCAGGGAGAGGTAGAACCGGCTCTCGCCGGGGTCGCCCTGCCGTCCCGAGCGGCCACGAAGCTGGTTGTCGATGCGCCGCGATTCGTGGCGCTCCGTGCCCACCACGTAGAGACC
>JAHWLC010000007.1 GCA_019347585.1 Actinomycetota bacterium
CCTCTCACCTCGACAGATGGGTGGGGGCGGCCGGTTGGCCCGGCCACCCCCACCCGTCACTACTGGGGAGCGCTGACCGCTACTCCGGCCAGCTGGCCTCGATGTCGGCGAGGATCCCCGCCGCCGCACCGGTGTCTCCGGCCTGCATGTACTCGATCATGCCGGTCCAGAAGGTCCCGCTTCCCACCGAGGTGGGCATCAGGTCCGAGGCGTCGAAGCGCCCCGTGCCGGCCTCGTTCGCCTCGGCCAGCACCTCGGCCGGCAGGTCGAAATAGGAGTGGATAGAGGCGACGCAATAGTCGAACTCGAGTCGGAAGGCGGGGTCGTAGTCGAGGCCGCCCTCGGGTCCGATGTTGAGCTCGCACCCGAAGAGGAGGCTGATCTCGCCATAGCGGTCGTCCAGCTTCCCGATCCGATCGCGGTGGGCGATCATCTCCTGGCGCGAGGAGCCGTTGATCGCCAGGTCCTCGCCGTGCTCGGTGAAGGCGACGTATTGGTATCCGGCGGCGATGGCGGCCTCCACCATGTCCTCGAGCGAGGAGCGCCCGTCGCCGGAGCGATCGGAGTGATAGTGGAGATCTCCTCTCATGTCCTGCCGGGTCACCAGGCGGGGGAGGTCCCCGTCGGCTGCCGCCTCCACCTCACCACCGCCCTCGCGGAGCGGAGGGGGGATGAACTCCAGGCCGAGCGCCTCGTAGATCTCCTCCTCGGTCCTGGAGGCGACCACCCGCTCCCCAGCGAAGAGGCCGTACTCGCTGAGCAGCCAGTCGTGGTCGAGGGCGAGCTGTCGCAGCTGGATGTTGTGGGCTTTGGATCCGGTGAAGTAGAGCAGTGCCGATCCGAGCTGATCGGGGGTCACGGTGCGCACGTCCACCTGCAATCCCTCCCGCGTGAGGAAGGAGGTCTTGGTCCCTCCCGAGCCCACCGTCTCGCTGACCTCGGGGAACCGGTTGACCGCATCGTGCACCCGGGGGGCGTCGGTACTGGCTACCACGAGATCGACGTCCCCGATCGTCTCGGAGAATCGGCGGATGGAGCCGCTGGGAACCGCGGCCACCACCCCATCGATCGACTCCAGGCGGCGGGACAGAGACTGGGCGATCCCCCAGGCCTCGACCAAAGGCGTGCGGCGATCCTTGCCGTGTAGACCGAGCCGGTCGATAGCCTTGGCGATCTTCTCCTCGGACTTCTCCCCGAGGCCGGGCAGCTCCCGCAGCCTCTGGGCGTCGATGGCGGCCTTGAGGTCCTGGATGTCTTCCACCCCGAGCTGGGCACGGAGCATCTTCAGGGTCTTGGGGCCGAGACCGGGGATCTTGGTGAGCTCGACGAACTGCGGCGGATAAATCTCCCGCAGGCTCTCCAGCTTGGAGACCTTCCCCGTCTCCCCCAGCTCGATGATCTTGTCGGCTGTGGAGCCCCCCACACCCTTGATCTTGGTGAGCTCCCCCTTGCTCAGACCTTCGACCTCGCCCGTATGGGCCTCGATCCCGGCCATGGCATTCTCGTAGGCGCGGGCTTTGAAGGATTGGGGCGATCCCTCGTCCAAGGCGGTCAAGCGGGCGAGCTCGGCCAGCATGCGGAGAACCTCGGATCGAGTGGGCATCCGGCCCGAGGTTATCTCCGCACCTCAGTCACCAAGCCACAGAACAGGATCGAACTCGGCGCGAGCGCGCGCCCGGACCGTCAGCTGCCCGAAGATGGGGACCCGCACCCGCGCCGCCGTGGTGACGGTCACCACCCGAGACGCCAGACTCGGCTCGAGTGGGCACTCGCAACGGAGGAGCGCCACCCCGTTGGCCGTCGCGGCAGCCCGCGCCACAGCCACGGGGGAGCCCGCCTCCGCGGCCGGGGGAAAAGTGGCAACCGCCGCCGCCAAGGCCGCAGCGTCCGCTCCCGTGGCCGCGTCCTCCCGGGCGGCGTACAGGGCGCCGAGCGAGGCGGTGGCGAGGCTGACGACTGCGAGCAGGGCGGCGATCCCCGCCAGGGCGGGGACCACCGAACCGCGATCGATCAACGTTCGACCACCATGGCCGCCGAGGCGGCCACTTCGACCACGAAGCCCGGGGGGAAGGGCGGCCCCAACGGGTGCGCCATCCTCGCCGTCACCCGTGCCGGACGTCCCACCACGGCGGGGCGGCTCACCGCCACCCTCACCCGGGGCCGCATCTCCGGGGCCAGCCCTTCCTGGACCGCGGCTACTGCCTTGGCCGGATCGGGCGTGGTGGCAGCCACCCTGGCGCCGTCCCTGACCGCGCCGAGCAGCTCGATCCGCGCCCGGGCCACCGACACCACACCGAGACCGCCGGCGAGCACCAACATCAGCATCGGGATCACCAAGAAGAGCTCCACGGTGGCCGACCCGCGATCGCCGCTCAGAACTTGCCGAGCACCCACTTGATCACCCCTCCGAAGAGATCGCTGAGCAAGCCTCCCCCACTCCCCGACTGAAGCCACTTGAGGGCGATGAAGGCCAGTGCGGTGGCCGCCAGGATCACCAGGAAGTACTCGACGGTGGCCTGGCCCCGCTCACCGCTCGCCCGGGCCGCCAGCCATCTGATCACATGCGTCATGAGACGCTCCTTTCCATGCCGGTGACCGACCGGCGCGGGAGAAGTGCGGAGAGGGGCTGCTCACCTCCAGACCCCGGTGAGCTCGCTGAACAGGCCGAACAGGGACGGGGCGTAGAGAAGAAGGACCAGACCCGGAAGCATGAGCAGCGTGACGGGGATCATCAGCCGCACCGGCAGAGATCTCGCCCTGGCGATTCGCTCGGCGCGCTCGGTGGCCAGGTCCCTCTCCAGCATCGATCGGAGCACGCCCACGAGCGACGCTCCCGAGGCCTGGGCGCGCGCCAGTTGGGTGACGAGAGGTCGGAGCTGCGGTCCGGCCACCGCGATGGCCGAGGTCAGCCCGCTCACGGTGGCGATACGTGAGACGCGACGGAGATCGGGACGGTGAGCCAGGGCCGCGGAGGCCGCCTGCAAAGCGGCAAGTATGGACAGTCCGGAGCGCACCTCGACAAGCAAGAGGAGCAGGATCAGCCTGGTCTCCGGGGGAGGCGCCGACCGCCTCAGCCGGACCGCCACCCAGGGGGCCAAAGCTCCCACCGCGGCCCCGGACGGGCCGGCGGCGATGAGCCCGATCGACGCGGCGACGACTGTCATGGTCATGTCGCCCTCCAAATCATCCAAGCAACCGCCCCCAGCCCGACGAGGAACAGGCCGGCTCCCGCCATCGAGGCCACGGCTTGACCCGGACTGTCGCCGAGGGGCAAGGCGCCCCGCGTGGCTAGATAGGCCAGCGGGGCTGCGGCAAACACCAGGACAGTGGCCCGCACCGGAGATGTCGACATCTGCACCTCCCCGGCCACCTCGGCCCGGGCGATGGCCAGGGAGCCGACCTCGTCGAAGAGATCGGCAACCCGCGACCCGCTGCGCTGCGCCGAGACGATGGTCAGCTCCAGCTCCGCCCTGATCTCGGGCATGGCCGCCCCGACGGCACGCGCCACCACTCCCAGGGGAGCGCCTGTCCTCGCCAATTCCGACCCGGAGGCGCACCCCACCGACCTTGCCGAGGTCTCGAGGGCGGAGCGGAGGGAGGCGCCGGCCCGCAGCTCGGCGGACGCCGCCTCACAGAACAGGGCTGCGCGGTTCACCGTGGCGCGCCGCCCCTTCCAGATCGCATACCCGACGAGAAGAGTGGCCGGAAGCGGAGCCAGCACGGCCCCCCCGAGGACGGCGAGCCTTCTCCAATCGACGCCTGCCGCCAGCGCGCCTGCCAGCGCCCAGACCTCGATCATGACCGAAGATCCAGTCGCGAGACGGGCGCGATGGAGACCAGGCGGCGAACCGGGCCTACACGCTCGATCTGGCAGACCAGGTCGATCGCGGCGTGCAGCTGCCGCCCTACCGCAGCCTCCGAGGTGTCCCCTGCGGAGAGCGCCAGTGTCTCCAGGCGCCACATCGCCTCCTCGGGGCTGTTGGCATGGACCGTGGTCATCGATCCGCGGTGCCCCGTGTTGAGCGCAGACACCAAGTCGAGCGCCTCGGCCCCGCGCACCTCTCCGACGATCAGGCGGTCCGGCCGCAGCCTCAGCGCGGAGCGCACCAGTTCGCGGATGGTGATCGCCCCCACCCCCTCCGAATTCGGCGGGCGCGCCTCCAGCCGCACCACGTGACCGGGCAGGGAGAGCTCGGCCGCGTCCTCGATCGTCACCACCCGCTCCTCTCGGGGGATCAGGCCGCCGAGCAGGTTGAGCAGGGTGGTCTTGCCCGTGCCGGTGCCGCCGGAGACGACGACGGTCTGGGCCCCTGCCACCGCGGCACGCAGCTCGTCCACCTGCTCCTCGGTCGCCGAGCCCGCCAGCACGAGGTCGTCGAGCGAGGTGATCCGCTGGCTGAACCGGCGCACCGCGACGAGGGGATGGCCCACCGCCGCCGGGGGCAGCACAGCGTGCAGCCGGCTCCCGTCGGGGAGGCGGGCGTCGACCATCGGCGCCAACCGGTCGATCCTCAGCCCCAGCGGTGCAATGGCCCGCTCCACGGTGGCCACGAGATGCTCATCGGATTGGAAGATGACGTCGGCGATCTCCAGCCCCTGGCCGCGGTCCTGCCAGACCTCGAAGGGACCGTTGACCAGGATGTCTGTTACCTCGGGGTCGTCGAAGAGGGCCTGGATCGGGCCGAACCCCATCACCGCCCCCACCACCGACTCGACCCCCTCGGCCAGTTTCCAGGGAGACTCGGCGGCGAGCAGACGGCGTGCCTCGGCTCGCACCTCGGGCGCGGAGAGTGGGGTCTCCCCGAGGGCTATCGCCCGGCTGACCCGATCGGTCAGGCCCATGGCAGCTCCCAAACCGGCGCCCAGGCGCGGGCCCACCGGCTGCGACCGGGAAGCCCGCCGGACAGCATCCGCCTCACCAGGGCGGGACCGGGTGCCGGGAGAACAGGGCCGGTTGCTGGCGGCGCAGCCCCGCCAGGGACTCGTTGCCAGACGGCAGCCCCGATGTGCGAGGGGGCCAGCCAACCCGGGTAGAGGGGGATCAGCGGGACGGTCGGTCCCTCCCACCCCGAAGGACCCGGTCGAATCACGACCGCCGGCCAGTGAAGAGAAAGTCTCGCCACCAGCTCGACGACCGACTCCGGAGGCAGCCCCCCCGAGGAGACCATGGCCACGCCGCGGCGACCGGGAGCGAGCTCGGAGAGCCGGGCGCCGTCTGCCGCTATGTCGACGAGGCTCCTCGTCCGCGGGCGGCGCAGCCCGTCATCGAGGTCGACGATCAGGGCGGTGCCGGCCGCCGCGGCCAGCCCGATCGGCCCCAGCACCGACATCACCGGGTCCGGCGAGGTAACGGCGAGCACGCCGGGAGCTCTCCCCTTCCCTTCCATCCCGCCGAACCTATGAGATGCCTCGGGGGATGACAAGACCCCCTGATTCGACGGGGGCTGCGGCTCAGCGCGCCGCGGAACCAGGCACGGCCGCCCACGAGATGCCGGTGGCCGCCACCGCTTCCAGGAGCTCCTCGGCATCGACCGAGCCGCTTCCCAGCCTGTCGAGGACGATGCGGTTGATGAGGAACGCCTCCACCTGCCACAGGGCCGACCGGTCGACGGAGCCGACCACGCGGCCGTCGGCGACCGTCTTCACCGCATCGGTGACCTTTGAGACGAGGAGCGTGGCGGGCCCGGCGTCGGGGGGCACCTCGTCGTGGAGGAGGTTGCCTGCCGCATCGACCACCACCCAGTTTTTCTCGGAGAGGGTCTGACGCAGCGTCGGAATGTCGATCACCTGCTCAAAGTACCCTCGCCGCCATGACGACGAGGGCGATGGTCGTGGTGGCCGGGGGGTCGAGCATCAGGTTCGGATCCGACAAGCTGACCGAGGAGATCGCCGGCCGTCCACTGGTGGCTCACACCGTGGAATCGGTCACACCCTGCGTGGACCGATGCGTGCTGGTGGGGCGCTCCGACTCGATCGACTGGCTGAGATCTCTCGACCTCGGGGTGGAGGTGGTCACAGGAGGAGCCAGCCGCACCCTCAGCGAGATGGCAGGGTTGGCCGCGCTGGGTCAGCCCGCCGACCTCATCGGGATCCATGACGGGGCCCGGCCGCTGGTGACGCCGGAGCTGGTCGAAGTGGTGTTCAGGACGGCCTCCGAGGTGGGGGGAGCCGTGCCGCTGATCCCCGCCCCCGGGTTGATCATCGGACGTTCCACCTTCCGCCCCGTGAGCGATCTCGAGCTGGCCCAGACGCCCCAAGTCTTCCGGGGACCGGAGCTGATGGCGGCTTATGTCCGGGCGGCACAGGCAGGGTTCGACGGTGCGGACACCGCGGAGGTGGTGGAGCGGTTCGGCAGCCTCCCCATCGCCGCCGTGGAGGGAGACCCCGGCAATCTGAAGGTGACCTACCCCGCCGATCTCGACGAGGCGCGACGAAGACTCACAGCTCCTTCTCGTAACGGACCTCGGTGATCTGCACCCCGCCGATCTCCTCGAGCTTCATGCCGCTGCCCGGCGACCAGCCGTGTCTCTCGTAGAACTTCCTGGCCCTGGTGTTGGTGTCGAGCACCCAGAGCAGCGCCCGGTGGAAACCCTCCTCCCGTAGGTCTGCTTCGGCGGCTTTGAGAAGGGCGCGGCCATGACCGCGGCCCCAGTGATCGGGATGGGCGTAGATGGAGAGGATCTCCCCCCAACCTTCCTCCGAGGAAGGGGCAGACCAGCAGAAGGCGACGATCTCCCCGTCGCTCTCGGCCACCAAAACACGGGCGCCTGAGCCGATCCGCTCGGCGAAGAACCGGGCGCGTCGATCAATGTCGAGGGCGTCGAGGAAGCGGTCGGGGAAGATCCCGCGGTAGGTGTGCTGCCACGAGGTGACGTGAACTTGGGCCAGCCGGTCCGAGTCCTCGGTCGCCGCCGGGCGGATCACTCCTCGTCAGCGCTCCGGGCCCCGTCCTCGTCTTCTTCGCCCCCGCCTCCTAGCACCCAGACAGCCAGCGCCGAGAGCGAGGCTGCCGCGAAAGCGACCGCAAGCCAGCCCACCCTCCTCGTCGACTCGGTGAGCCCTTCGGCTTCGGTGGTCTCGTCGGCTGCAGCGCTCCCCGAGACGAGATCGATGCCGAGCTGGTGGAGGGTCACCGGATCGGAGGCCTCTCCGCGAGGGCCGATGGCATCGAACACCACCACATAGTTGCGCGGGGCGAGCTCCGTGGTGAGCCCGAAGAACCCGTCGCCCCGGTCGAGCAGGGGCAGAGTGAGCTCGGGCTCGGCGTCGAAGCTGACATGAGCGACCACAGCGTCCACCGAGACCAAGACTTCAACTTCGAGGTCGATGGTGATCGAACCCGGGGTGCGCTCCAGCAGCTCGGCCGAAGCAGATCCGAACGCACCCCCGAGCTGGACCGCGGCGAACAGCAAAAGAGCACCCTTCATCACACTGTCCATTCTCCCCTCCGCGTCAAGGTCTCCTTGAGGATGTCGGGGCGGTCACTGATGATGCCGGTGACCCCGAGCTCGAGGAGCCTGACCATGTCCCGGCATCGAGAGCCCGCAGCTCGGTGAAGGTCATCTCCTCGACCCGGCCCTCCCCGACGGTGGTGCGGTCGACGGTCGGGTCGTGATGGCACACCAGCACGCCGTCCGAGGTCATGTGGAGATCGGTCTCCAGATGGCGAACGCCCATGGCGATGCTGTTGGCGGAGGCCTCCATCGTGTTCTCCGGCCAGAGGAGCCGACTTCCCCGGTGGGCGATGGGGACCGGGTGGGGCCAGATGGCCGGGTCGAGCGGCACGGGCGGTGAAAGTAGTCAGGAGCCCTGCGAAGAGAAGACGGGCCCCGTGCGAGGGCCCGTCTTCTGTCTCGTAGCGAAGAGGATTACTCCTCGACACGCTCCTTCAGGTTCTTGGAAGCGGAGAAGTGCGGGTAGTTCTTGGCCGGAATGGTGATCCTCGCCCCGGTCGCCGGATTTCGTCCCTGACGGGCCGACCGATGCTTGGTGCTGAAGCTGCCGAACCCGGTGATGTTCACCTTTTCCCCTGCGTCTAGCTGGGAGGCGATGATCCCTTTCCCCGGGTCTGTCGAGAAGATGATGTCGATGATGTCCGAGGCCTGTGCCTTGGATATATCGGCCTTGTCGGCGAGCTTGTCCGCCATCTCGGTTTTGTTCACTTGCCCTCCTTGGGTCGATGAGCTCGCGGCATATTGGTCGCGAAGATGAGCAAACCATAGGCGAAATCGGCCTCGTCACCCACTTTCTCCGGCCTTTACGATCACGGGGCATGAGCGTCGAATACCGAACCAGCGACGATGTCGCGGTCATCACCTTGAACCGCCCGGAGCGCTACAACGCCATCGACCGGGAGCTGTCAGCGGCCGCCGCCGACGCGTTGAACCGTGCCGGCGACGAGGCGCGCGCCGTCGTCCTCACCGGTGCGGGCAGGGCCTTCTGCTCGGGAGCAGACTTGGCCGCCATGAAAGAGGGCTACGACAGCGGGACGCCCGAGTTGGGCCGCTACCTCGACGAGATCTTCCATCCCCTGGTCCACGCACTCGTGGACTGCAAGGTCCCCACCGTCGCGGCGCTCAACGGTGTCGCCGCAGGGGCCGGACTGGGTCTCGCCCTCGGGTGCGACCTGAGGGTGATGGCTGAGTCTGCCCTGCTGACCTCGTCGTTCACCGCCATCGGGCTGGTCCCCGACTCGGGCACCACCTGGTGGCTGCCACATCATCTCGGGGTGTCCAAGGCCCTCGAGCTTGCCCTGACCAACCGGCGTGTCGGCGCAGACGAGGCGAGACAGCTAGGTCTGGTCGCCGAGGTGACGCCGGACGACGAGGTGGTGGCCAGAGCTGTCGCCACCGCCGGATCACTGGCCGACCTGGTGCCCGCTTCGCTGGTCGCCACCCGCCGACTCATGAGAAAGGCAGCCTCGCTCGGGTTCGAGGATGCCCTCGCCGCCGAGCGAGCCGAGCAGGACCGCCTGGGCCGCACCCCCGAGCACCTGGAAGGTGTCGCCGCCTTCCTGGAGAAGCGCCCCCCCGACTACCGCAATCCGTGAACCTGGTTCTTCGAACCTCCGGTAGTTAGTCCCGTATATGGGACAGAGCGCCTCGAGAAATCTCTCGAGGCGCTCGCACAACCCTTTCTCGAGGTAGTTAGGCCCGGATCGGGCCTAACTACCGGAGGTTTAGCGGCGGGCGAAGCCCCGCGCCCCGGAGTCAGGGCCGGACCAGGAAGATGTCCAGCGTCAGCTTGCCCGCCTCGCCGTGGCCGAACGCCACCGCCACCTCGTCGTTGAGCCAGGCGAGATCTTCGTTCGCCGTGGCGAAGGTGATCAGCTCCTTGGGATCCGCGGAGCGGTCGGGGTTGGCGATGGAAACTCCCATACCCCGGTAGGAGACCGATTCCTTGTCCTCGCCGATCACCCCCCTGATGTCGAGGCTCATGTTCCCGTCGCTGCGCACGGTCACATAGTCGACACCGCGAACCCGGCGCTCGCCCTGCCAGTGAGGGCCTGTGGCAGTGCCCTCGAAGGGGAAGTCGATGCGCATTCCCCCGGGTCCAGCACCGAGCATTTCCATGCCCAGATCGGCCTGCACCGTGCACAGCTTGTCAATGGTCGGCATTGGCACACCTCATCTCTCGTCGGCGGGGCGGTCACCGTAGCGAGCCTCGGCGAGCAGGGCTCTCACCTCTTCGTCGCTGGTCTGCGAGAAGTCCCGATACCAGGCACCCACCGCGCCGAAGAACCTCGGCGTCTCCAGCACCACGACCCGATCGGCGATCGCCTCCATGTCCTCGGCGGTTTCCGACGGGGCCACCGGAACCGCCACCCACACCTGGGCGGCCTTCTTCGCCCGGGCCACCTCCACGCCGGCACGGGCCGTCGAGCCGGTGGCGAGACCGTCGTCGGTGACGATGGCGGTCATTCCCTCCGGGTCGAGGGGCGCAGCCGCCCGCCGGTAGGCGGCGACCCGGCGGTCGAGCTCTGCGCTCTCCACCTCGACCACCCGAGCGAAGCTGCGCTCGTCGACGCCGGCGGCAGCCATCAAGTCGCGGTTGCGGACCACCGTCCCGCCTTCGGAGATGGCACCCATGGCCAGCTCGGGCTGGTACGGCACCCCCAGCTTCCTCACCACCAGGACGTCGAGAGGACATTCGAGGATCCCTGCCGCCTCGTAAGCGACCGGGACCCCGCCCCTGGGCAGCGCCAAGATCAAAGGGTGGGGCGGGTCCAGCGCCGCCAGCGCCTCCCCAATGGCCCGCCCCGCCTCCCGCCGGTCGGTGAATCGGGCTCTCATGCGCTCCCGTGGGGACGGTCTCTCGTTCCTCCGAGCCTATCGCGCAGTCCACGCCCGCGGCCGGCCTGCCCAGTGCGCAGCCGGCGCCCAGGAGGAGTGGCATCAGCGTCGAATCTGGGCCAGCACCTCGTCGAGGACCTCTGCGAATCGCCGGTTCTCCTCTTCGGAGCTGACGGTCACCCGCATCCAACCCTTCGAGAGCGGCCGCATGATCACCCCGCGGCGCAAGAAGGCCGCGGCGAGCTCGCCCGAGTCCGCCCCGGGCATCTCGAAGGCCACGAAGTTGGCGTGGCTCCGGGGAGACGGGAGACCCCGCTCCGCAAACACCGCTTCGAGGTAGCGGCGCGCTGCTGCGTTCGTCTCCCGACGGCGCCGCACCTCGTCCCGCTGCCCGAGCGAGGCCAGTGCAGCCGCCTGCGCCACCTGGTTCACCGTCAGCGGCGCCTGCGCCCGCCGGATCAGGCTCAGGGTCTCCTGCTGGCCCACCGCGTATCCGATGCGCTGCGCGGCCAGCGAGTAGATCTTGGAGAAGGTGCGGAGCACGACGACGTTGGGACGCCGCAGCGCAAGGGGGATTGCCGTCTGGTACCGCTCGTCGGTGACGTAGTCGTGATATGCCTCGTCGACAGCGACGAGGACCGAGTCGGGAATGGAGTCGACGAAGCCCTCTATCTCGACCGGGCCCTTGATCGTCCCGGTGGGGTTGTTGGGGTTGCACAGGTAGACCACGCGGGTGTCGTCGTCGACCGCGGCGGCGATGGCGTCCAGGTCGAGCTCGAAGTCGTCGTCGAGCGGCACCTCGACGTGCTCGGTCATGGCCCACACCGATACGAAGCGGTACATGACGAAGCTCGGCCAGCCGTACACCGCCCTGGTTCCCGGTCCCCCCACCGACTGGGCGATCTCCGCCAGCAATGCGACGCTTCCCGCCCCGAAGAGCAGATTGTCGAAGTCGACTCCCAACTCGGCGGCCAGCCGGTGGCCGAGGTCCCAGCAGTCCGGGTTGGGATAGCGGTTGGCGCGCTTCATCGCCTCGGCAGCCGCCTCGATGACTCCGGGAAAGGGCCCCTCCGGGCTCTCGTTGGAGGCGAGCTTGATCACACTCCCCACGTCGAAGCCGAGCTCGCGGGCCACATCGGCGATGGGACGGCCCACCTCATAGGGGGTGAGCGCCGTGATATCGGGCCGGAAGCTGGGCACGGCGCCAAGTTAACCCGGCGGTGACTGGCCCGCCCATGTGTGGCAGACTCGGGGCACAAATGGGCCGGTACAAGACTCTTCGCGTCATCGATGAGGAGGGCCGGCTCGTGGGCGATGATCCTGGCCTGGACCCCCACCTCTACCAGGACATGTATAGAGACATGGTCCTGGCCCGCGAGCTCGACCGCCGTATGCTGGCGCTGCAGCGTCAGGGACGGATCGGCACCTACGCCATGTTGGAGGGCCAGGAGGCGGTGCAGATCGGCTCGGCCCTAGCCCTGGAGCCCGACGATTTCGTCTTTCCCTCCTACCGAGAGCACGGGGTGCAGATCACGAGGGGCCTCCCGATGGAGGTCCTTCTCGCGTACTGGAAGGGTCTGCCCAACGTCGGCTGGGACATGGAGAAGTACCGGGCGGGGATCGTGACGGTCCCCATCGCCAGCCAGCTCCCCCACGCCGTCGGCTACTCGTATGTGACCAAGCTGCGCGGCGAGGACACCGTCACCGCCGTCTACTTCGGGGACGGCGCCACCTCGGAGGTCGACTTCCACTCGGGCATGAACTTCGCCGGGGTGTGGAAGACCCCCACCGTCTTCATCTGCGCCAACAACCTATACGCGATCTCGGTGCCCTACGAGAAGCAGACAGCAGCCGAGACTATCGCCCAGAAGGCCGAGGCCTACGGGTTCGACGGCCTCAAGGTCGACGGCATGGACCCGATCGCGGTCTATCTCGCCACTCGACTCGCCGCCAACCGCGCCCGCAAGGGAGAAGGGCCCACCCTCATCGAGGCCCTCACCTACCGCTACGGACCCCACGCCACCGCCGACGACCCCACCCTCTATCGCAGCGACGAGGAAGTATCGGAGTGGCGGAAGAAGGATCCGATTGACCGACTCCGCCTCTTTCTCGAGAGCCGTGGCGAGTGGGACGAGCGGACCGGAGAGAAGGTAACGATGGAGGTCGCCGACGCGGTTTCGGCCGCGATCGCCTCCATCGAGGCCGAGCCCCTCCCCGACCGGGACGATGCGGTGCGCCACGGATTCCACCGGATCCCGGGCTTCGTGGTCGAACAGCTCCACGAGATGCAGCGGGCCCACGGCGAGGAAGAGACGCGGTTCTCCCCCGACGAGCTCTGGCGGGTGGGCGAGGACCGCCTCCCCGACGGTCCGACCGAGTCGCTGACCATGGCGGGCGCCATCAACACGGCGCTCCACGAGGCGATGGACCGGGACGAGCGGGTGATCGTCCTCGGTGAGGACGTAGGCGTCGCCGGCGGCGTCTTCCGGATCACCGAGGGGCTTCTCGACGAGTTCGGGGAAGAGCGCGTCATCGACACCCCGCTCAACGAGTCGGGGATCGTAGGGACGGCCATAGGCATGGCCCTGGCGGGGGCGCGGCCCGCGGCCGAGATCCAGTTCGACGGCTTCGTCTATCCCGCCTTCGACCAGATCGTCAGTCACCTCGGCCGGTTCCGCTACCGGACCCGGGGCCACGCCGCGGTGCCCGTCGTGGTCCGGTTCCCCAATGGAGCGGGCATCGGCGCCCATGAGCACCATTGCGACTCACCCGAGGCCTACTTCGTCCACGCCCCGGGACTAGTAGTGATCTGCCCCTCCACCGCAGTCGACGCCAAGGGTCTGCTCGCCGCCGCCCTCGAGGGGGAAGACCCGGTCATCTTCCTCGAGCCGAAGGTGCTCTACCGGGCGGGGCGCGAAGAGGTGCCGGTCGATCACTACACCCTGCCGATCGGGCGGGCCCGGGTGCGCCGGGAAGGGAGCGCGCTCACCCTGGTGACATACGGGGGCATGGTGCCGGTCTCATTGAAGGCTGCGGAGACGGCGGGGGCGTCGGTCGAGGTGATCGATCTGCGCACCCTGTTCCCCTGGGACCGGGACACGGTGCTCTCCTCGGTGGAGAAGACGGGACGCCTCCTCATCGTCCAGGAGCCCCACGGCAGCTCGGGGGTCGCCGCCGATGTGGCCGCGGTGGTCGCAGAGCGCGCTCTATACGACCTGGAGGCCCCCATCATCAGAGTCAGCGGGTTCGATGTCCCGTGGCCCCAGTTCGCGATCGAGAGTCACGCCCTCGTCGACTCGGAGCGAGTCGTGGCCGGCATCGAGGAGGCGCTCGCCGGTTGAGTGAAGGAGCTGTGGTGGCCGTGTTCGGCTCATCGGCCACCGAACCGGGCTCGAACGCCTGGGAAGAGGCCGAGACGGTGGGGCGGTTGCTCGCCGAAGCCGGCTTCGGCGTCGTCACCGGAGGATACGGCGGCTCGATGGAGGCCGTCTCCAAGGGCGTCGCCGAGAGGAACGGCCAAGTGGTAGGGATCACAGCGCCGGCGTTGTTCCCGGAACGTACCGCGGCGAATCCACACGTCGGCTTGCTCATCGAAGCCGAGTCTCTCCTCGAGCGAATCGGGGCCATGTTCGACCGGGCCTGCGGGGTGATCGCCCTCCCCGGTTCGATAGGCACGGCGACCGAGCTGGCAATCGCGTGGAACCTCAACCACATCGCCCGTCACAACGACGCCGGCCGGCTCCCCACCGCCGCCGTCGGACAGGGATGGCGGACCTACACGAACTCATGGTCGGGCGGATGGGAGCCTTCCCGCACGATGTCGAGCCGGTCGGCACTGGCGAGGAGGCCGTGAAATGGCTCCTGGCCCAACCCGAAGTGAGCCGTCACCTCACCACTGGATGAGGTAGTCTCTCACTGTGAGTCGTAGAGATCGCGGGCGGG
>JAHWLC010000080.1 GCA_019347585.1 Actinomycetota bacterium
CGCTCTTCGCTCGCTGCAGGAGGAGCTGGGGCTGGCCGATCCGCCGCTTCGTATCGAGGCCTACGACGTGTCCACCCTGCAGGGCACCAACACGGTGGCGTCGATGGTGGTCCTGGAGGACGGCATGCCGAGGCGCAGCGACTACCGCCGGTTCAAGATCCGCATGGTCGAGGGCCAGGACGACTTCGCATCCATCGAGGAGACGATGCGCCGCCGCTTCACCGCCTATCTCGCGGAGAGGAAGCGCCCGGCATCCGAGCAGGGAAAGTTCAGCTACCCGCCCAGCCTGGTGGTGATCGACGGGGGGGCGGGGCAGTTGGGGAGGGCGGTCAAGGTCCTCGACGAGCTCGATCTCGACATACCCGCCGTCGGCCTGGCCAAGAAGATGGAGGAGGTCTACCTGCCGGGACGACCCGAGCCGGTTCGCATCCCCCGCGACGCCGAAGCCCTCTACCTGCTGCAACAGGTGAGGGACGAAGCCCACCGGTTCGCGGTCAACTATCACCGACAGCTCCGCTCCAAGTCGATGGTCGACTCCATCCTCGACGATGTCCCCGGAATCGGCCCCAAGCGCAAGCGCGACCTGCTCCGCCACTTCGGATCGCTGAAGCGGCTGCGATCCGCCGACGTCGAACAGCTCGGCGAGATCGTCCCGGGGAGGGTCGCCCACGATCTGTACGCTGCCCTGCACAGCTGAGCGAGAGCGACATGGACCTGGCCACAACCGATGCCCCTCATGTCCTTGTTGTGACCGGGATGTCCGGGGCGGGCCGATCCTCTGCGGCGAAGATCCTGGAGGACATGGGCTACACGGTCATCGACAACCTGCCTCCGACGCTCCTCGAGCTCGCGGTGCAGGCCCACGACATCCCCGAGGCGCACAAGCACCTCGCCGTGGTCATCGACTCCCGGGGCGGGCTGCCCATCGACGAGCTGCGCAACGCCCGCACCGAGCTGGAGCGCGAGGGCGTGCAGACCCGGATCGTCTTCCTCGACGCCGAGGACGACGTGATCGTGGCCCGCTATACCGAGAACCGGCGGCCCCACCCGCTCGGGCTGGACACGATCATCGAGTCGATCGCAGCCGAGAAGGAGGTGCTCGGCGAGCTGCGGGAGATGTCGGATGTGATCATCGACACCTCGGCGCTGACCGTGGCCGGGCTGCAGGAGAGGCTCATGTCCCAGTTCAGCGAGGACGAGGAGAGCCGTCCGATGAGGGTCTCGGTGCGCTCGTTCGGGTTCAAGCACGGCCCACCCCGCGATGTCGACATCATCCTCGACGCCCGGTTCCTCCCCAACCCCCACTGGGTCCCCGAGCTGCGGCCGCTCCGAGGGACCGAGGAGTCGGTGCGGGACTACGTGATGAAAGCCGAGGGAGCCGGGGAGTTCCTGGACAAGGTGGAGGAGATGCTGGAGTTCCTCATTCCCCGGTACCAGGCGGAGGGAAAGTCCTACCTGTCCATCGGGATCGGCTGCACAGGCGGCCACCATCGGTCGGTCGCCATCGCAGAGGAACTGGCCAAGAGGATCGGCGACATGGGAGTTCGGGTGGTGGCCAGACACCGCGACATCGAGCGTTGAAGCCACAAGCCGAGACCGCGCTGGAGGCCCTGCTCCTCGACCCGGAAGGGCCGGCGGTGGTGGCGGTGGGAGGGGGCCATGGTCAGGCCGCCGCTCTCGAGGCCATCCAGACCTATGCCGGCAAGGTCTCCGCGCTGGTCTCGGTGGCCGACGACGGCGGTTCCTCCGGACGGCTCACCCCACTGGGCATACCCCCGCCCGGCGATGTCCGGCGCTGCCTGCTCGCACTTACCCCGGAGCCATCCCTGTGGTCGGAGCTCTTCGCCCATCGCTTCGAAGGCGCCGACGTCAGCGAGCACTCGCTGGGAAACCTGATCCTGGCTGCCCTCACCGATCTATACGGCGACTTTTCCTCGGCGGTGGAGACGGCAGGCCGCATGCTGGGAGCCGTAGGCGACGTCATCCCGGTCGCCGATCAGCCGATCACCCTGCGAGCGGTGGTCGATGGCCGAACCGTGAGAGGCCAGGTGGCAATCGCTCGATCCAGGGGCCACATCACCGACCTCACCATCGCGCCCTCCGACACCGCCGCCACGAGGCGGGCCCTCGAGGCGGTGGCGGGAGCCGACCAGATCGTGCTCGGCCCGGGCAGCCTCTACACCTCGGTGATATCGGCGCTGAAGGTCCAGATGCTGGCGACGGCGGTGATGGCCTCCAAAGCACACAGGGTCTTCGTGATGAACCTGGTCACCCAGGACGGGGAGACGATGGGGATGCGCGGCGAGGATCACCTCGACGCGCTGGCCACCCATCTCGGCATCCATGGGCCGGGGACCGTCGTGGCTCACCGGGGCAGCCTGGCCGTTCCCCAGGGCCTCAAACCGGTGACGACCGATTTCGCCGCCGCCGCGGAGCGGGGATGGGATGTGGTCGACGACGACGTGGCGGACGAGAGCGCAGAGTGGCCCCGCCACGACCCGTTGAAGCTGGGCCGGGTCCTCGAGTCCCTGATCGGCCGCAACAGCAGGGGAGGAGGATGACTCGTTACCAGACGATCGACGACCTCGAAGTGGCGGACCACACGGTCCTCGTGCGTTCCGACCTGAACGTGCCCATCGAGGACGGCGAAATCGGTGACGACTTCCGGATCGTCTCCGCCATACCCACCTACGAACTGCTCCTCGACAGGGGAGCGCGGGTCCGCGTCTGCTCCCACCTGGGGAGACCCCACGGACCGGACCCTTCACTTTCGCTGCAGCCGGTGGCGCACCGAATCGCCGAGATCACCGGCTGGGATGTCGGATTCGACACCGACGAGGAGCGGATCACGGTCATGGAGAACACCCGCTTCCTCGAGGGCGAGACCTCCAACGATCCGCAGACCGCTCGCAGACTGGCGCGGGGCTGCGACCTCTTCGTGCAGGACGCCTTCGGCTCGGTGCACCGGGCTCATGCCTCCACGGTCGGGGTTGCCGAGATCCTCCGCTCCGCCGCCGGGCCGTTGCTGCACGACGAGGTCGAGGCGCTCGGTTACTTCCTCGGTGACGTGGAGCGGCCCTTCGTCGTGGTGCTCGGAGGCGCCAAGGTGTCCGACAAGCTGGGGGTCATCGCCAATCTCCTTCCCAGGGTGGACCGCATGCTGATCGGCGGAGGGATGTGCTTCACCTTCATCGCAGCCCGTGGCGGGACGGTGGGGGACTCACTGGTCGAGGAGGACATGATCGAGGCGGTGACCGTCCTCCTCGAAGGGCCGGACCGGGAGAGGCTCGTCCTACCCGCCGACATCGTCGCCGGCGACCGTTTCGAGGAAGGCGCAGATGGTCGCGTGGTTCCCGCGGGCTCCATCCCGGACGGATGGCTCGGCCTCGATATCGGTCCCGCCGCGGCCTGGGAGTTCGCCGGAGAGATCGCTGCATCTTCCAGCCTGTTTTGGAACGGGCCCATGGGGGTATTCGAGTGGGAGCGGTTCCGGGGAGGGACAGAGGCTGTGGCCCGGGCGATGGGGGAGGTCGACGGTTTCTCCGCGGTAGGGGGCGGTGACTCCGTCGCCGCCGTCAGGGCTCTCGAGCTCGAGGACACCATCTCGCATGTGTCCACCGGCGGAGGCGCCGGCCTCGAGCTCCTCGAGGGCCGGGCCCTGCCCGGTATCGCCGTTCTGGAAAGATGGGTGAGATGACAGAACGGAAGCCGCTCATCGTCGGCAACTGGAAGATGAACGCCAATCATCTCGAGGCGATCCAGATGGTCCAGAAGCTCTCCTACCGGCTCGAGCCCGAGGACTACGACCGGGTCGAGGTGGTGGTGGCCCCACCCTTCACCGCTTTGCGGTCGGCCCAGGTGGTGATCGAGCAGGATCACATGCGCATCGGCCTGGGAGCCCAAGACGCCCACTGGAAGGAGAGCGGCGCCTTCACCGGGGAGGTGTCCGCCCCGATGCTGGCCAAGCTGGCGGTGCAGCACGTGATCGTGGGCCACTCGGAGCGACGGCAGCACTTCGGGGAGACCGACGAGATGGTGAACGCCAAGGCGAGAGCCGTTCTCGATGCCGGAATGAGCCCGATCATCTGCGTTGGGGAGACCGCCCAACAGAAGGATGCAGGCGAGGCCGACGACGTGGTCATCCAACAGGTCAAGGCGGCACTGGCCCGTATCGAGGGCCGGGCCCTGGCGTCGTCGGCGATCGCGTACGAGCCGGTGTGGGCGATCGGGACCGGCCGCAACGCGATGCCCGACGACGCCGGCGAGATGGCCGAGAGAATCCGGGCGCAGGTGACCGACATGACCGACAGCAGCGTCGCCGAGGGGATCCGCATCCTCTACGGCGGCTCGGTGAGCGCCGGGAACATCAAGGACTTCATGGCGAAGCGGCACATCGACGGCGCTCTTGTGGGTGGGGCGTCTTTGGAGCCCGACAAATTCGCCGCGATCGTCAGGTACCGGATTTGAGCCACACCCTGATCCTGCTCCGCCATGGCCAGTCGGAGTGGAACCTGGAGAACCTCTTCACCGGCTGGACCGACGTCGGGCTCACCACCGAGGGCGAGGAGGAGGCGCGGCACGCCGCCAGACTCATGGTGGATGCGGGCCTGGAGCCCGACGTGGTCTACACCTCTGTTGTTAGCGGGGCCACCGAGACCGCCGACGCCACGCTGCAGGCGGCGGGGTGGGAGGACCTGCCGGTGAAACGGAGCTGGCGGCTCAACGAGCGCCACTACGGCGACCTGCAGGGCCTCGACAAGGTGAAGACCACCGAGAAGTACGGACACGAGCAGGTCCTGGAGTGGCGACGCTCCTACTCGGTGCGCCCGCCTGCACTCGATCCCGACGACCAGCGTCACCCCGGCCACCACGCCCTCTACGACGATGTCCCCCGCGACGAAGTGCCGGCCACGGAGGCGCTCGCCGACGTCGTCGACCGGCTCCTTCCCTACTGGTACTCGGACATCGCCCCCGACCTCGAGAAAGGCCTCACCCCATTGGTCGTGGCGCACGGCAACTCGATCCGCGCCCTGCTCAAGCATCTCGACGACATCGGCGAGGAGGAGATCGTCGCTCTCAACATCCCGACGGGCATCCCGCTCGTCTACGAGCTCGACGACGATCTCGAACCGATCTCCCGCCGCTACCTCGGTGATCAGGAAGCCGCGGAAGCCGCGGCCGAGGCGGTGGCCCGCCAGGCCGGCTAGGGCTTGAAGGCCACGGCAGCTAGCCTTGGTAGTCCACCATGAGCGTCCTCGCCGCCATCCTCATCGTTCTCCACGTCCTCTTGTCCCTCGCGCTCGTCGCGCTGGTGTTGCTCCATTCGGGGCGTGGGGGCGGGCTCTCCGATGTCTTCGGGGGTGGGATGTCGACTTCCAACCTGGGGGGTTCGACGGTCGTGGAGCGCAATCTCGACCGGCTCACGGTGATCGTCGGCATCCTGTTCGGGATCAGCACGCTGATTCTCACCTTCGTCTTGAGCTGATACCGCCGGTAGAATCAGGCTTCCCCTGTCGGAGTGGCGGAATTGGAAGACGCGCCAGGCTAAGGACCTGGTGGGGTTCATAGCCCCGTGGAGGTTCGAGTCCTCTCTCCGACACCCCAGCACCCCGAGCCACTCCGACCGCAGTGGCGACAGTATTGGATGGACGCGCCAGGCCAAGGACCTGGTGGGGTTCATAGCCCCGCGGAGGTTCGAGTCCTCTCTCCGACACTCCTCGATTGAATCCCCCCGTCATTACCGCTTCGGGATTCCCC
>JAHWLC010000081.1 GCA_019347585.1 Actinomycetota bacterium
GAAGGGCGGTGCCGGCGAGGGGGCGCGCTCGGGGTGGGTGAGTGCGTACTGGATGGGGATCCGCATGTCGGGCTGGCCCAGATGCCCCTTCCAGGAGCCGTCGACGAACTCGACGGCCGAGTGCAGCACCGACTGCGGGTGCACGACGACGTCTATTCGCTCATAGGGGATGTCGAAGAGGAAGTGGGCCTCGATGACCTCCATGCCCTTGTTGAACAAGGTGGCGGAGTCGACGGTGATGCGGGGACCCATGTCCCAGACGGGGTGGGCCAGGGCCTGCTCCGGGGTGACACCCGATAGCTCCTCGGGGGTCGCTCCGCGAAAGGGCCCCCCGGAGGCGGTGAGGACGAGACGGGCGACCGAGTCCGCCGATTCGCCTGCCAGGCACTGGAACAGCGCCGAGTGCTCGCTGTCCACCGGGATCAGCTCACCTCCGCCGGCCAGCGCCTGCCTCACCACCGGGCCTCCGGCCACCAGGCTCTCCTTGTTGGCCAAGGCCACCCGGTTCCCTGCCTCGATCGCCGACACGGTTGCAGCGAGGCCCGCGGAGCCGACGATCCCGTTGACGACGATCCTGCCCGGCGTGGCCGCGACCTCCATGACCGCTTCGGGTCCGAACCGAGCCCGCCCGCCGATCGCTGAGGTCAGGCCGACCCGTTCGTCATGTGACCCGCCGGCCACGGCCACTGCCGCGTCGGGATACCTCCGGGCGATGGCGGCGAGTTGCGGTGTGGGGCGGCGAGCGGCGAGAGCCGCCACTTCGAGACCCAGTCGATCGGCCACCTCGAGGGTCTGGGTTCCGATGGAGCCGGTCGCCCCGAGGACGACCACCGGCCGGTTCACAGCAGCCCGAAGGCCCTGAACACGAAATAGAGGACGGGCACCGAGAACAGGAAGGCGTCGATTCGGTCGAGCATGCCGCCATGGCCGGGGAGGACCGATCCCATGTCCTTGACCCCCAGGCTGCGCTTCACCATCGACTCGACCAGGTCACCCAAGGGCGCGGCCAGACCGACCACACCTGCGATGACCAGGGCTTTGGCCACGCCGATCGTCTCCCAGGCCGGGAAGGTGGCGAGGACGGTGGCCACCACGGCTCCGGAGATGAGCCCGCCGATGAAGCCCTCCACGGTCTTGCGCGGGGAGACCAGGGGCGCCATGGGTCGTCTCCCGAAAGAACGGCCGACGAAATACCCGCCGATGTCGTTGAACGCCACCACCAGGACCACGAAGAAGATGTAGGCAACGGGCTGGGGCCCGGCGGCGAGGAGGATCGCGAAGGAGAGAAGACCGGCCCAGGCCATGCCCAGGACGGTCACGGAGGTGTTCTCGGTGGGGTTGGCCCGTGTCGTCAGCGAGAAGAAGACGATGACGGCGGCGGCCGCAGCCATGGCCCACCCCCCGATGGCGGCCGCGCCCCAGTTGTGGGCGCCGACCCCCATGAACACCACCCCGAGGATTCCGAAGAGGGCGAGTGGCTTGTAGCCGACGGTGCGCAGCGTGGCGTAGAGCTCGCCGACCGACACCACCATGACCAGGGTGATGAAAGCGGAGAACCACCAGCCGCCAAGGAGAAGGCTTCCCACGAAGAGGCCGAAGACGACGAGAGCCGAGCCCACCCGCATGGTGAGGTCGGCAGAGGCCGCCTGCTCGGCCGCCTCGTAGTCCTCCTCGCTGACGGTCACCCGACCTGAGACGTCCCCGAACCCGACCAGCCCGCTCTCCACTCCGGGCATGGTGGCCGCGACCGCCTGCTGCTCCCACTGCGCCTCGGCAGCCCGGCTCACCTCTTCGGCCAGCCCCTCGTACTCCTCGGTGGTGGCGGCTACGTACTCCTCGGAGGTGTAGTCCTCGACGTGGTCGGAGCCCCGCGCCATCGCCTCCCAGTCCGGCGCGCCGGAGCCGACCTCGTCGTCGCTTTCGTCGGTCTCCTCCGGCAGGCGGGGCTTGTCGTCACCGTCCCTCATCCCGGGGAGAGGCACCACGTCGGCGCCCTCCTCCTCTTCCTCCCAGGGGCGGTCGAACTCCTGGTCCTGTGTGGTCGGGCCTTCGCGGTCGGTCATCAGACCTCCATCAACTCCTCTTCCTTGTTGGCGAGGAGCTTGTCGATGCGCTCCACCCACTTGTCGGTCAGCTCCTGCAGCTCCTCCTCGCCGCGGCGGATGTCGTCGTCGGAGATCTCGCCGTGCAGCGCCTCCATCTCGGACTTGGCCTGGCGGCGGACGTTTCGCACCGACACCCGTCCCTCCTCGGCCATGTTGCGGACCAATTTGATGAGGTCCTTGCGGCGCTCCTCGGTCAGCGAGGGAAAGACGATCCGGATCACCGCCCCGTCGTTGGTGGGGTTGAGCCCGAGGTCGGCGTTGAGGATCGCCTTCTCGATATCGCCCAGCGAGCCGCGGTCATATGGCTGGACCACCAGCATCCGGGGCTCGGGCACCGCGATGGAAGCGAGTTGCTGAAGCGGCGTGGAGGAGCCGTAGTAGTCGACGTTGATCCGGTGGAGCAGCTGGGGGTTGGCCCGCCCGGTGCGGACGGTGCCGAACTCATTGGCCACGTGCTCCGCCGCCATCTCCATCTTCTGCTCGGCCTCCGTCAGGAGATCGGCGATCATGAAGCCTCCTCGTCAGTGGACCAGCGTGCCGATCTGATCACCCCGGACTGCCTTGACGATGTTGCCGGGGGCGGTCATGTCGAAGACCCGGATCGGCACTTTGTGCTCCTTGCACATGGTAACGGCGGTGGTGTCCATGACCCTCAGCTCACCGGCGATGAAGTCCATGTAGGTGATCTCGTCGAGCTTGGTCGCCGAGGCGTTGGTCGCGGGATCGGAGTCGTAGACCCCGTCCACCTTCGACGCCTTGAGCAGGGCGTCGGCATTGATCTCGATGGCGCGCAGCGCGGCGGTGGTGTCGGTCGTGAAGAAGGGGTTGCCGGTACCGGCGGCGAAGATCACCACCCTCCCCTTCTCCAGGTGCCGGATCGCCCGCAGCCTGATGTAGGGCTCTGCCAGCTCCTGCATGGTGATGGCGCTCTGCACCCTGGTGTCGATCTCCTCTTTCTCCAGGGCATCGCGAAGAGCCAGCGCATTGATGACGGTGGCCAGCATCCCCATGTAGTCGGCGGTCGCCGGGTCCATCCCTTTGGCCGCCTGGGAAACGCCCCGGAAGATGTTTCCTCCACCGACGACCACGGCGACCTCCACCCCGGTCGCCTGGGCTTCGCCCACCTCGCGGGCGACGCGCTGGACCGTGAGGGGATCGATCCCGTATCCGACCTCGGGGTCGGCGAAGGCCTCTCCCGAGAGCTTGAGGAGCACCCGTCGGGTGTCGTCGGTCACCTAAGCCCCAACGGCCATCCGGGAGACGCGGCGCACCGAGATGTTCTCCCCCATCTTCTGGGCGAGTGCGGCAACCATCTCCCCGACGGTACCGTCGAACCGCTCCGCGTTCACGAATCTCTGGTCGTAGAGGACGTTCTCGGCGTACCAGGCCTCGAGCTTCCCTTCGACGATGCGGTCGACCACATCGGCGGGCTTTCCGTCCCCCGAAGCCTGGCGGGTGATGAGGTCCCGTTCCCGCTGCAGGGCGTCGTGGTCGACATCTTCTCTCGTGATCCACTCCGGGTTGTACCAGCTGACGTGCATGGCGAGGTCGTCGGCGACCCGCTTGAACTCGTCGGACTTGGCCACGAAGTCGGTCTCGCAGGCCAGCTCGACGAGAACCCCGAGCACGGGACGTTCGTTCTGGAGGTGGATGTAGCTGCCGATGGCCCCCTCGGTGGCCTCGCGCTCGGCCCGCTTGGCCATCTTGGCCTGACCCCGCTCCCGGAGCAGCTCGAAGGCCTTGTCGAAATCGCCGTCGGCGTCGCTGAGGGCTCGCTTGGCGTCCATCATCCCGACCCCCGCCTCCTGACGCAGCTTCTGGACATCCTTGGCGGAGATCATTCCGCCGCCTCCTCCTCGCCCTCGTCGCCCTTCTCCGGCTTCTTCTTGGCCGCGGTCTCCTTGCCCTCGATGACGGCGTCGGCGAGTGCGCCGGCGATGAGGTCGGCCGCCCGGATCGCGTCGTCGTTGCCCGGGATGACGAAGTCGACCGGGTCGGGATCGGAGTTGGTGTCGACCAGGGCCACGATTGGGATGTCGAGACGGTCGGCCTCACGGACCGCGGTCTCCTCGGCGATCACGTCGATGATGAAAATGGCGTTGGGGAGGCGGTTCATCTCCGCGATCCCGCCCATGTTGGCTTCGAGCTTTTCCAACTCGCGGCGCAGCTTGAGCCGCTCCTTCTTGGGGCGAGCGTTGATCTCGCCGCTCTCCTCGAGCCGGCGCAGCTCGCGCATGTAGTAGACCCGCTTTTGGATGGTGGAGAAATTGGTGAGCATTCCGCCCAGCCAGCGGTAGTTGACATAGGGCATGCCGCACCGGGCGGCGTGCTCGGCGATGGCCGCCTGCGCCTGTTTCTTGGTGCCGACGAAGAGGATGGACCCGCCCTCGGCGACCAGGTTCTTCACCCACTCCAGGGCATCGGCGATCTGTGAGACGGTCTGACGGAGATCCACGATGTGGATCCCGTTGCGCTCCCCGTAGATGTACGGGCCCATCTTGGGGTTCCAGCGCCGGGTCTGATGCCCGAAGTGAACGCCGGCCTCCAAGAGCTGTTTCATCGTGACTTCCGCCACTGATTGCTCCTTTGTCTGGTTGTTCCTCCGCCCGCTGGGCCGCGGAGCCCCACCCCGTTCCGGGTGCCCTCTTACGAGCGAACTCGACCAGCGAGGGTTGCACGGGCGTGCGTGATGGGCGTGAGTGTACGGGCCGGGGCTTTCGTTGCGTAAATCGGGGCGATCCGAGGGCAGCGGGCGCGATGAGAGCTCCCCTTGTAGGGTCGGACCAGTGATAGGAAGGGAGCGAGACCATGACAGAAGAGCCGGATCGAGCCTGGGTACGAGAGCTGTTGCAGAGAAACCGGTATCTGGTGCTGTCCACCTCGGACGGGAAGGAGCCGTGGGTCGCACCGTTGGAGCATTTGGCCGATGCGGAGCTGAATCTCTATTTCTTCTCCCCGGAGGATGTACGGCACACCCGGCACATCGAGGCCAACGACAGGGTTGCCGTAGCCGTTTTCGACAACGAGCAACCGGAGTACTCCCCTGATGCCTCGGTGACGCTCAACGGGCTTCAGATCGAAGGCACCGCATCCAAACTCTCGGAAGCCGAGTACACCGAGGACATCGTCGCCGCGATCGACGCGCTCAAGCCGCCGATGCCACCGTATGCCGTCTACAAGATCACGCCGACTCGCTTCTATGTCCCCAGGATCGAGGACGGGGTCAACGTCAGGTCGGAAGTGAGCATGAGCTGAGAGGGTGCGGACGGACCCCCCTCCGTAGTCCGATACGGCCATGTCGCCACTGACCGGCGAGATCCTCGACCTGGCCCGGCGCGCCGGCGCCGACGCGGTCGGGATCTGCGAGGCCGCCTCGTTCCCCGAGGCGCGGGCCACGCTGGACCGGCACAAGAGCTCGGGAACTTCGGGCCCGCTGCGCTTCACCTTCGACCACCCGGACGAGGCGACCGATGTCCGGGCGTCCTTCCCCTGGGCGAGGAGCCTGGTGGTGCTGGGCCATGGTTATTTGAGCGCCGCCGGGGCGCCGGCAGAGCGAGGGGCAATGGTGGGTCGTTTCGCCACTTCCGACCACTACCGGCCGTTACGGGCGGCTAGATCGG
>JAHWLC010000082.1 GCA_019347585.1 Actinomycetota bacterium
AGCACGGGGAGCAGGAAACCGGCGATCAGCGTGGTGGTGGCATTGGGGGCGCCAACGGCGTTGGCGGGGATCATCCAGGCGGTGATCCCCACCAGGAAGAGAACGGCCCCGGTCACGGCGGCGATCAGCCAGGCGGCGAACCCGCCGAGGCTCTCCCGCACGGTCTCACCGGTCAGGATCCGGGGCGGGGGCGTTCCTGCGATATCGGCGGCGACGATGCGATGGGCGGTCACGAAGACGAACGACGCCGCGGCCATGTTGACCAGCGTGGCCAAGACAGTGGCTCGATAGAAGGGGAGCAGGAACTCGACCATCGCGTCGTCGGGTACGGCGTTCAGGGACCCGGGTCGGTTGAGCATGGCGTCGAGCACCGCGATTGCCCCCGTCTCCCTGAATATGACGAGCGTGGCGATCCCGGCGGGCACGAAGACGAGGAGCGCCGGCGGGACCAGGGGACGCCAGATGCGGCCCACACCGTTCATGGAATCGCCCAGCACCTGACCGAAGGGGCGGGGGACTACCTGCATGACCGGCGGTACCGTAACCCCCAGTGACCCGCCAGGAGTACACGACCTGCCCGAGCTACCCGAAGTCGAGATCACCAGGCGCCATTTAGAGCGCGCCCTGACCGGGAGGGCGCTGGCCGAAGTCGCGATCACCCATCCCAGGACTGCCCGGCACAATTCGTCGATCGAGGAGGTCGAGACGAGACTGCGGGGGAGACGAGTGGTGGAGGTGGGTCGAAAGGGCAAGTTCCTCCTCGTCGGCCTCGACGACGGTCAGACGATGGTCGCCCATCTCGGGATGTCGGGGAGGTTCAGCGTCGCCTCGCCGGAGGAGGAGAGGCCGGCCCACACTCATTTCGTGGCACGCCTGGACGACGGCACCGAGCTGCGCTTCGTCGATCCCCGCACTTTCGGGTTCGTGGCGGCCCTCGATGAGGAGGAGATTGCGGGCTCGGGTGTCGCCCGTCTCGGCCCCGATGCCTGGGGCGAGCGCCCTGAGGCGGCGGCGCTGGCATACCGGCTCCGGGGGAGGATTGCACCGATCAAGGCGCTCCTCCTCGACCAGGGCCCCATTTCCGGGCTGGGCAACATCTATGCCGACGAGGCCTTGCATCGGGCAGGGATCCATCCCCAGACTCCCGGCGGGGAGTTGAGCGAAAGCCGGCTGGCCATGCTCGCCGACGCCATCGTCGCCGTCCTCGAGCAGGCGATCGAGAAAGGCGGGACCACTCTCGATGATCTCGCCTATCTGCTTCCCGACGGACGAGCCGGCGAGAACCTGGAGCGACTCAGGGTCTACGGACGTGAGGAGCTCCCCTGTCTCGCCTGCGGGACGCCTATCGAGCGGGTGGTCATCAGGGCTCGATCGTCCTTCTTCTGCCCGACCTGTCAGACGCGATGAAGGCCGTTCACGCCTTCGTCGCGGGCAGGGTGCAGGGGGTGGGGTTTCGGCAGTCCTGCCGGCAGACCGCCCGCCGGCTCGGTCTGGTGGGATGGGTGCGCAACCTGGCCGACGGCAGGGTGGAGCTGTTCTGCCAGGGCGACCCGGAGCAGGTCGACGATCTGATCGACTGGGCATGGTCGGGCCCGTCGGCGGCTCGGGTCACCAGCGTGGAATCCGAGACGGTCCCCGTCGATCCCAGGCTCGCCGATTTCCTCATCCAGCCCAATCGAGCAAAGACCGGGGATCAGCGAGGCCCTGGTTAGCCTGAATCCACGATCTCAAGGGTGTCTCTCGCCAGGTTGGACCCGTGTATCTGAAGTCTCTCAAGCTCGCCGGTTTCAAGTCATTCGCCGATCGGGCTCGTCTCGAGTTCCGTCCCGGGGTGACCGTGGTGGTGGGGCCCAACGGGTCGGGGAAGTCCAATCTGGTCGATGCCCTGTCCTGGGTCCTGGGCACGCAGTCGACCAAAGCGCTGCGCACCGGGAAGATGGACGAGGTCATCTTCGCCGGGACCGCCACTCGCCCGGCGACCTCGAAAGCCGAGGTCACCCTGGTCATCGACAACAGCGAGCGCCGGATCGACCTCGACCTGGATGAGGTGGCCGTCACCCGCAGGCTCTACCGGGACGGCTCGAGCGAGTACGAGCTCAACGGGATCTCCTGTCGTCTCCTCGACATCCAGGACCTGCTCTCCGACTCGGGTGTCGGCCGCCATCAGCACGTGATCATCTCCCAGGGTGAGATCGGGAGGATCCTCAGCGCTTCGCCAGAGGAGCATCGCGCCGTCATCGAGGAGTCGGCGGGAATCCTCAAGCACCGCCGTCGCCAGGAGAAGGCGGAGCGCAGGCTGGAGCGAACCGATGAGGACGTGATCAGGCTCAAGGACCTGCTGGGGGAGATCGAGCGGCAGATGCGCCCGCTGCGGCGGCAGGCGAAAGCGGCCCGGGAATACGGGGTCCTGAAGGACGAGGTCACCGCACTCACCCTCTATCTCGGAGGTGCCAGTTTGAAGCGTCTCGACGAGCAGCTGGGCTCGGCCCTCTCCCAGCAAGGGGATCTGCGTCGGGTGGTCGAGGAGAGCCAGGGCGAGATCGAAGCCGCCGCCGCCCGTATCGACGACCTGGAGGGGAAGGCCGGGGCGGTCGCCGCCGACCTCGATCGGGCCAGCTCGTCCGCTGCTCTCCTGGAGACGACCGCGGAGCGGCTGCGGAGGATCGCATCGGTCTCCCACGAGAGAGCCCGTTCCCTCAGCGGACGCCAGGAGGCGACCGGGGAGAGACGCCGGGACCTCGAGGAGGAGCGGTCCGGTCTCGTCCTCGAGCTGGAGCGCGCCGATGAGGAGCTCGCCGAGGCCGACGCCGCGGCAGAGAGCGCGGAGAGTCGATTTCGGCGTCTCGAGGAGGAGGCCAGGGCACTCGAGACACAGAGCTCGCTGTCGCCGGAGGGTGCGGTCGGTGCGGTGCGGGGCCAGATGGCCGCATTGGAGTCGGCGCTCACGCGGGATCGTCAGGAGCTGGACTCGGTCATCAGGCGGATGGACGCCCTGACCTCACAAGAGGCGTCGGAGCGAAAGGAGATCCAGCGGCTCAACGAAGAGATCAAGGCGCTCGACACCGAAACCGGCGACCTGGCGGCCAGATACGAGGATCTGGCGCGGCGGAGAAGGGGCGACCAGGAAGCCTGGGAGACCGCCGCCAGGACCTTGGAGGAGGCCCGCATCGGGCTAGCCACCGCCGCCAGCCGGGTAGATGCACTCGTGGAGACGATAGGCGGGGGCGACACCGGTCTTCGCGACCGACTGGCTGCCTCGCCTCGATCGATCGGGAGTCTGTTCGCCCTGCTCGACGTGCCTCGGGAGCTGGAACGAGCCGTGGAGGCGGCTCTGGGCCGGTGGGCCGGCGCCGTCGCCTTCGAGGACATGGGGGCCGTTCGAGACGCAGTCGATGAGGTCAAAGCTGACGAAGGGGGAGGGATATCACTGGTGGCCGCCATGTCGGGCGTCACCGCCCCGGCCCGCGAGGTCGCCCGCTCGCTCGGTGTCGACGCCTTGGTCGACCGTCTCGGCCCGGATGCGACTCAGGACCTCGGAGCGAGGCTGATAGGTGATGTGGTTCTCGTGGAAGGCTGGCGGGCGGGCTGGGACCTGGTGGCCCGGCACCCTGCCCTTCGCGCCGTGACACCCGACGGAGACCTGATCACGGTCTCCGGCGTAGGGATGGGCGCCCCTGAGATCGGCGGGGCCGCGCTCCTGGAGGCAGCTCAGGCCGCTCTCGCCGAGGCCCGCACCACCCAGGCGCGAGCCGAGTCGGTCCACCTCGCCGCCAAGAGGGACTTCGACCGGAGCAGGGAGGGGGAGCGGGAGGCCCTCGAGCAGCTGGAGAGGTCCGAGGCCGGCCTGGCGGGCCGTTCCGAGGCGCTGGCGATGCTCACCCGCTCCGCCGATGGGGTAGCGGGAGACATCGAGCGGTTCGAGCAACGAAGGTCCCACCTGGAAGAAGCCGTGCGCAGTGCCGAGGCCCAAATCGGCGAGCTGGCAGACCGGATCGGCTCCCTGGAAGGCGAAGAGGCGGCCCGGATGAAGTTGTGGAACGACCTGCAGCAGCGGCGCGAAGCCACCCTGATGACCCTGGAGGAGGCCCGGGCCGCATGGCACGAGGCGGCCACCCGCCTCCGGGCTGTGGTTGAGCGCCGGAAGTTGCTCGGAGAGCGCATCTCGACCGTCCACCACGAGCTGGGCCGTCTCGCTGCGAACTCTCCTGAGGAGAGCGATCCCTCTTCGCTGCGCTGGCTCGGCGACCAGGCCCGAGCTGCGGTGAGGAGGGTCGAGCTCGCCCTCGCCGAGCTTCGGGACCTGCAGAGGGCGCTCCGGGAGGAGCATTCCGCATCGTCCGCCGAGCTGTCCCGGGCTCGTTCCGAGCTGGACCGTCTGCGGGACGCGATATCCGCCGCAAGGGAGCGGCTCGGCGAGCTCGAGGTCTCGCTCACCGAGATCCGGCTCCGGCGAGAGTCGGTGGCGGAGACCATCCGGCGCGACGCGGGTGCAGAGCCGGAACGGGCGCTCCAGGTGGAGCGTCCCGATGTCCCCGAGGACGCCGACTTGGAGGAGCTGCTGGAGTCGAAGACGGCAGCGTTGCGAAGACTGGGACCGATCAACCCCCTTGCCGTCGAGGAGTTCGAGGCACTCGAGGTGCGGCACTCCTTCCTCACCGAGCAGATGGAGGACGTCGAGTCGTCCCGGCGTGAGTTGCGCAAGGTGATCGCGGCTCTCGAGGAGGAGATCATCCACAGGTTCCAGGACGCGTTCGACGAGGTTGCCTCGGCCTACCAGCGTTACCTCGCCGCCCTGTTCCCGGGCGGGCGGGGCACGGTGAGCCTGATCGACCCGGACGATCCGCACTCGGGGGTCTCGATCGAGGCGCAGCCCCTGGGAAAGAAGGTGAGCCAGATGAGCCTGCTCTCCGGAGGGGAGCGCAGCCTGGTGGCCCTCGCCTTCCTCTTCGCAGTGTTCGAGGCAAGGCCCAGCCCCTTCTATGTGCTCGACGAGGTCGAAGCCGCCCTCGATGACGCCAACCTGAGGCGGTTCCTCCGCATCGTCGACGAGTTCCGGGGGCGTGCCCAGCTGATCGTGGTCACCCATCAGCAGCAGACCATGGAGGCGGCCGACGTCCTCTACGGCGTCACCATGGAACCGGGGGGATCGTCCCAGGCGGTGCGGAAGGACATGACCGTCGTCGCAGCCGACCAGGTCGCCTAGAGACCGGTCGCCGACACTGTCTCCAGGCGCTTCGCCTTGATCGGCACAGTGTCCTGGTCCGCCTACGGTGGGAACCGACCCATTTGAGGAGGACAAGATGCTCGAAGTATCCGAGCAGGCCGCAGTGGCGCTCGAGGCGATCCGTCGCAGCGAGGAAATACCCGAGTCGCACGGCACCCGGCTCAGCCCCGCCCGCCATCCCAGCGGCGATCTCGCCATCCAGCTCGAGTTCGTCGAAGAGGCCCAGGAGGGGGATCAGGTGGCCGAGCAGGCCGGAACCGAGGTGTATGTCGATCCCGGTCTCGCCGAGCCGCTCTCCGGGGCCGTGATGGATGTCGAGGACACCAACGAAGGGCTCACCTTCGTGTTTCGCAGCCGCTCCCCCGAGGCCTGACCTCTACAGAGCAGGCTTCACTGTTCGAGTCCGTTGCGTGCGTCGCAGCCCCCGGCTCGCCTAGAGACCGGGTCTAGGCTCTCTCCGCTGTGGACCTCCCCATCTTCATCGTCGTCCTCACCCT
>JAHWLC010000083.1 GCA_019347585.1 Actinomycetota bacterium
GCTCTGGGTGGCTCTGATCACGGCGATCCGGGCAGTCAGCCCGGTGATGCCCTTCCTCACCGAGCGCCTGTGGCGGGTCCTCGTCGCCGCCCCTTGCCCCGGTGCCCCCGACTCGGTCCATCTCGCCGGCTGGCCTTCCTCACCAGGGCCGAGGGACGAGGCGCTGCTCGCCGAGATGGCTGCCACCAGGCAGGTGGTGGAAGTGGGCAGGAGGGCGCGGGGCGAAGCCGGTGTGAAGCTGAGACAACCCCTGCGGGTGGCATTGGTCAGGGGCGGCGACCGCGCTCGGGGCCACCTCGACGTCATCCGCGACGAGTTGCGGGTCAAAGAGGTCCGCTTCGACGTGGACACCGAGGTGGAGGTGACCATCAAGCCCGACTTCTCCAAGGCCGGGCCCAGGCTCGGGCCCAAGGTGAAGGAGGTCGCCGCCGCCCTGGAGCGAGGCGATTACGAAGAGCGAGACGGGAAGGTGGTCGCAGCGGGCGAGGAGCTGAGCCCGGAGGAAGTGATTCGCTCGGAGCGTCCCGTCCTCGAAGGCTGGGCCGTGGCCCACGAGGGCGGAGTGAGCGTGGCGGTGGACCCGACGCTGGACGACGAGCTGATCTTGGAGGGAAAGACGCTGGAGCTGATCAGGGTGGTGAACGATCTTCGCAAGCAGGAGGGACTCGAGCTGACCGATCGCATCGAGCTACGCCTGCCCGCCGAGCACGCCGAGATCACCGAGCGACACCGGGACTGGATCGCCGCCGAAGTCCTCGCCACCTCGGTTCGGATCGACGAGACGCTGAAGACGCCGGAGCTGGAGGCGGTCCCCGCCTGGAGCTAGTTACGGCTCAGGGGAGGGAGTCTTCGTCCTCCTCGTCTTCCTCCTCGTCTGCGTCCTCGCCTTCTTCTTCGTCGGGCTCGTCCTCATCGAAGAGACTGTCCTCGGCAGGCTCCTCACCTTCCCCGACGTCGCCACTGGCGGCGACCGTTGCCTCGGCGTCTTCGTCCCCCCCGGTGCCGTAGGCCTGACCCGACTCGGCGACCTCGCCGGCGACCAGGGCGTCCATCTCGTCGAGCTTGTCGGCGACCGCAGTGGCGAGGAGAGCGAGCTGGGTGCGGATGTTGGAGACGTGCTCGGACAACGCCTGCATCTCCGCCTCGGCCTGGGCCTTTTTCGAGTCGCGCTCGGCGACGAACTCCTCGGCCTGTTCCTGAGCCTCTGTGATCAGCCGGTCCGCCTCTTCTTTTGCGTTGGCCAGGGCGCGGTCGGCGTCGTCTCGGGCCGCGGCGAGTATCTGGTCCGCCGCCGACTGGGCCGCGATCAAGGCCCGGCCCACCGCGCTCTCGTCAGCCACGGGCTCAGGTGACTTGGCTGCCGAGGAGCGGGCCTCGGCGAGCTCCTCCTGGAGGTCGCGGATGCTGGACACCACCTCATCGAGGAAGTCGTCCACCTCGTCGAGGTCGTAGCCGCGGAGGGCCGTGGAGAAGGTCTTCTGTTCGATGTCCGAAGGCGTCAACATGAGGGAAACCCTTTCAGCTCCGCGGCCAGGTTACGAATCCGCCGCCCCATCGCCAAGCATCACAGGAGCGCGATGATGATCTGGATCCCGATCAGCAGGATGATCGGCGACAGGTCGAGGGCTCCGCCTCCGATCCTGATCGGGGGCACGACACGGCGGATGGGGAGGATCACCGGGTAGATGATGCGGTCGAGAAACGCCTGGAACCTGGCCAGCGGGTGGGTGGCGGACACCGGGATCCAGGAGAGGATCACCCAGGCGAACACCGCATAGAAGTAGAGAGTCAGGACGAGGACGATCAGGTCGAGGAGGTTCACCGGTCAGTCGAGCTCGTCGAGCTCGTAGGCTCCCAGCGAGGCGAGACGACGCTTCTCCTCCCGATTGAGGGTGACCCGGGGCGGGAGCACCAGGACCAGGCCGTCCCCCACTTTGCGCATGGTGCCGTCCAGGGCGTATATGAGCCCGGAAGCGAAGTCGACGACACGACGCACCAGCTCGGAGTCGGTCTGCCGCATGTCCATGACCACTGGTGTCCGGGCCCTCACCCGGTCGGCGAGCACCCGGGCGTCTGCGAACTCCTCGACGAGGAGGATGTCCGCCCGCACTTCGATCGGGGTCACCAGCCCGGTGGGGGGGAGATCGGCACGGGCCTGCGGCCTGGTGGCCGCTCTCGAGGTTGGCGGGGGCTCCACCCGCCTCCCCTCGGGGATGATGTCCACGTTTCCCCGCCGCTGATACCCCGAGGGCTCGGACGATGCCGCGTTGAACCCGGGCTCCTGGTCTGCGTCGATCTCGTCCTCGTCGACGAGGCCCAGGTACACGAGTGCTTTCGAGAAGAGTGAAGACATCCCACCGCTCCTGATCAGGTTCTGGGGCCAAAGATAGCCCGTCCGAGCCTGATGATCGAAGCACCTTCCTCGACGGCGACCTCGAAGTCGTCGCTCATCCCCATGGACAGCTCCACGATCCCGGAGTGGTCGGCCCCAACCTGGTGGCGCAGCCGCCGCATCTCGGCGAAGTAGGGGCGGCTGTCGTCGGGCCGGTCGGGAGCCGGAGGGAGGCTCATCAAGCCCAGCACCTGGAGACCCATGCCCTTCAGCAATCCCACCGTCTCGTGGAGCTCCCCCGGGGCCACCCCCGACTTCTGCTCCTCGTCGCCGATGTCGACCTGCACCAGGACCGGCGGCGGGAGACCGGGACCTTTCAACCACGCCTTGGCCAGCGACCGCCGGTCCATCGAGTGGAGAAGATGGGTGTGCGGCCTCACCAGGGACGCCTTGTTCGACTGCAGGGCACCCACGAAATGCCAGCGGATGTCGTCGGGGAGCCGGCTCGCCTTCCTCGCCATCTCCTTGGCCCGGTTCTCCCCGAAATCGCGGTGGCCCCTCTCATAGACGGCCATCACCTCCTCCGGTGTCTTTGTCTTCGACACAGCCACCACGGTGATCTCTTCCGGATCCCTCCCCACCCGGGCGGCGGCAGCCTCCACCCGCGACATCACCTCTTCGTAGCTCACGGGAGCCAGCCGATCGCCGCCATCCGGCTCTCGGTCCGCTCCCGCCGATGGCTGAACATTCCGTCGTCGTGAAAGGTGCACCGCCCGACGCTCCACACCTTGACATCGTCGAGCTGATCTCGCACCGCTGCCACCAGGTCGACAGAAGTGGTGCCCCATGAGGTCGCGGCCACTCGACCGGGGAAGATACCGGCGACCTCGTCTCCAACTTCGAAACAGCAGGCTCGGATGCCGGGACCGATGCTGGCTCGGTGAGGTGACGCCCCGCCCGCAGTCATCGCCCCCCGTAGAGCCGCCACGACTCCGGCGGCGGCTCCCCGCCATCCGGCGTGGGCCACTCCCACTGCTCCTCGGGCATGGAGCACCACGCCGAGACAGTCGGCGGTGAGGATCGCCAGGGGCAGGCCCGGCTCGGTGGTCCAGAGGGCGTCGCCCTCCCCGAGAGCGCCTGGAGAGTTGGCCTCGAAGACCCGGGAGCCGTGGACCTGCCGGACCGTTGCCCACTCCGGGGAGATGCCCAGAGAGGAGCTGACCGCCCGGCGCGCCTCGAGGTCCTTTCCGACGTCGCCGTCACCACCGTCGGTGAATGCGGCCCCCTCTCGGCCGGGGCCGACGATCATCCCTGGACGAAGCTCGGGATCTCCAGCTCGTCCTCGCTGTCGGGGCGGGGCCGGGTGTCGGTCATGGTGCCTCGAGCCATCGGGCGGCTGGGACGCCTTCTGTCGAACCCGGCTGCGATCACGGTGACCTTCATCTCCTCGCCGAGGTCGTCGTCGATTATGGCCCCGAAGATGATGTCGGCCTCCGAATCGGCGTGGTCGGCAACGACCCTGGCGGCTTCGGTGGCCTCGTGAAGGGTCATCGAGCTCGGCCCGGAGACGGAGAGCAGGACGCCTTTGGCTCCGTCCATCGAGCTCTCCAGCATGGGGCTGGCGATGGCACGCTCCGCGGCCTGCCGAGCCCGGTTCTCCCCGGTCGCCTTGCCGATCCCCATCACGGCCGAGCCTGCCCCGTCCATGATGGTGCGGACGTCGGCGAAATCGACGTTGATGAGGCCGGGTGTGGTGATCAGATCGGTGATGCCGGCGACCCCGTTCATGAGGACCTCGTCGGCGAGCCGGAAAGTCTCCGCCATCGGCGACTGCGGGTCGGCGACGTCGAGCAGACGATCGTTGGGTATGACGATGAGGGTGTCCACCGCATCTTTCAGGGCCTCGATCCCGGCTTCGGCGTGCGCCGCCCGACGCCTCCCCTCGAATCCGAAGGGACGGGTCACCACACCCACGGTGAGCGCTCCCACGGCGCGGGCCACCTCGGCGACGATCGGAGCGCCGCCGGTGCCGGTGCCGCCCCCCTCTCCTGCGGTGATGAACACCATGTCCGATCCTTTGAGGACCTCCTCGAGCTCGGCCCGGTGCTCCTCGGCGGCGGCGCGACCGATCTCCGGGTTGGCCCCGGCGCCCAGACCTCTGGTGACCTCGCGTCCGATGTCCAGCTTCACGTCGGCGTCACTCATCAGCAACGCCTGGGCGTCGGTGTTGAGGGCGATGAACTCGACGCCGCGGACACCCGCCTCCACCATGCGGTTGACCGCGTTGACACCACCCCCACCTACACCGATCACCTTGATCACGGCCAGATAGCCGCCACTCGAATTGCTCACCATCACCTCCACGGGGAATTCGCGGTCGAAACCTGAACTAGAGGTTTACCTTCCCCCGCCGGCGAAGTAAACCCTCAATCCCTAACCCTCAAGTCGAGGCTCAGGGTTGTCCCTCTTCGTCTCCCTCTGCCGGCGGGGACTGACTGACCGCGGGGTGGGTCGGCGCCACCAGATTGATCTCGGCACCGGGTGGGATCTGCTGGGAGAGCAACGAAGTCAGGCTCATCGCTTTGGCCGGCATCTCCACGGGGCGGCCCAATCTCACCCGATGACCCAGCAACTCCGCCCACAGCTCTCCGTCCTGGGCGCGGACCACGACCCCGTCTCGCAGTCTCGGGGGCAGGGAGTCGATCCACTCCAGGGCCCCCGACAACTCCCTCGCATCGGCGGTCTCGCCGATCTCGGGCAGAATCACTCTGGGCAGGCTCGAGTCGGGTACTTCCGGCGAGGGGAGGACGCTGCCGTCGACCGAGCGGCGCGCCCAGCCTCCACTGGTCTGGACCCAGGCCAGGGGTTCGTGCTCGATCACGGCCACCGTCACCCGGTCCGGCCACTGCAACCGCACCGAGGCGTCGAACACCCATGGATCGCGCTCCAGCGCCGCCTCCACCTCCGAGGCGTCGAGCAAGATCATCGGTGTTCCCACGACCACCCGGTGGCCGGCCAGGACCTCGTAGACCGCCGCCGAGCCTGCCCCCTCGACACTCACCGCGGAAACGCTCAACCATGGGGAGAACGCCACCCAGGCCAGGACAGCCACGGGAGCGCTGACGACGAGCAGCCGCAGGAGACGACGGAGGCTCTTCTTGGCCTGGTCCTCGGCCACCTCCCGCCGGCGCTCCAGGATCCTGGAATGAACTGTCATCTCTCGAACCCCACGAACTGGATCTCGGTCTCCAGCTTGGTGCCGGTGAGCTCGAAGACCGTGGCTTTCACGTCTTCGACCAGACGCCGGATGTCATCCGATGTGGCATCGGGCCCGGCC
>JAHWLC010000084.1 GCA_019347585.1 Actinomycetota bacterium
CAACCTCGGGTAACACGGCCATCGGCGCCGAATCGGCTCGAGCTCGTGCCCCAGAGCCCTCAGACATGGCCGGCGAACTCGGCAGGGTAGGGCGGGAACTCGGCGGCCAGCTCGCGCACCCTGGTCTCCACCTTGCCCAGCGCCGACTCGTCCCCCCGCTCCCTGAGGGCGGTGGCGATCAGCACGGCCACCTCGGCCGCCTGATCCTCCTTCATGCCCTGGGTGGTCATGGCGGGGGTGCCGATGCGGAGCCCCGAGGCCCGGAAGGGGGGCCGGGGATCGAAGGGGATGGTGTTGAAGTTGAGGGTGATCCCCACGTCGTCGAGCATCCCGGCGGCGTCCTTACCGGTGAGTTCCTCGTCCACCGAGCGCAGGTCGACGAGGAAGAGGTGGTTGTCGGTGCCGCCGGAGACGACCCGGACGCCTTCCTTTTCGACGGTCTCCGCCATCACCCTGGCGTTGGAGACGATCTGGTCGGTGTACTCGGAGAACGAGGGCTGCGCCGCCTCGTGGAAGCACACCGCCTTGGCCGCGATCTGGGACTCGATGGGGCCGCCCTGTGCGTTGGGGAAGACTGCCTTGTTGATCTCTTTGCCGAAGTCCTCCTTGGCCAGGATCAGCCCGCCCCTCGGCCCCCGCAGCGCCTTGTGGGTGGTGGCTGTGACGACGTCGGCGTGCGGCACCGGCGAGGGGTATGAGCCGCCGGCGACGAGACCGATGAAGTGGGCGGCGTCGACCATGAACACCGCCCCGATCTCGTCGGCGATCTCCCTGAACCCCTCGTAGTCGAGCTCGCGGGAGTAGGCGGAGTAGCCGGCGAGGATGATCTTGGGCTTGTGCTCGCGGGCGAGGCGGCGCACTTCGCCCATGTCGATGATCTCGGTCTCCGGATCGACGCCGTAGGCGACGAAGTCGTAGTAGAGGCCGGAGAAGTTGACCGGCGACCCATGGGTGAGATGGCCGCCCTGGTCGAGACGCATCCCGAGGACCTTGTCCCCCGTTTGGAGAAGGGCGAAGTAGACCGCCATGTTGGCCTGGGCCCCGGAGTGGGGCTGGACATTGGCGAACTCGGCCCCGAACAGCTCGCAGGCCCGGTCGATGGCGAGCTGCTCCATCTCGTCGACCACCTCACAGCCCTCGTAGTAACGCTTGCCCGGAGTGCCCTCGGCGTACTTGTTGGTGAACACCGAGCCGGAGGCGGCCATCACCGCCGGCGAGGCGAAGTTCTCCGAGGCGATGAGATGGATGTGGGTGTTCTGCCGCTCCAGGTCTTTCTTGATGAGTCCGGCTATGGCGGGATCGACGCTCTCGATGGGATCCATGGAGATCATGATCGGAGGCTAACGACCCTCGAGGAGGATCGGTCCGGGGCGGAGGATCCGGAGCGAGGGCCCGGTGGCGTCGACGACGGTGGAAGGCAACCCACCCGGGCTCTCCCCCTCGAGATAGACCGCCACCTCGTCGGCGAACACCGCCCGCGCCTCGGCGGCGGTCATGGTCTCCTCCTCACCCGACCGGTTCGCCGAAGTCACCGCCAGCGGGCCGGTGAGGATGAGCAGTTGCCTGGCGAGGGGATGGTCGGGGACCCGGATGCCCACGGTGTCCGCCTGGGCATCGCCCACCCAGTCGGCGAGGATCATCTTTGGCCTCACCACCAGGGTCAGCGCCCCGGGCCAGTGCTCGCGGGCCAGGTTGGCGGCGCTCCCCGTGATGTCGCCCATCCGGAGGGCGTCCTCCAGGGTGGCGGCGAGCAATCCCACCGGCTTGTTGGGCGGGCGTCCCTTCAGCTCGAAGAGCCGGCTGACCGCCTCGGTGGAGAGCGGGTCGACGCCGATGCCATACACGGTGTCGGTGGGCATCCCCACCACCTGTCCCGCCCGAACCGCGCCGACTGCCTCTTCGATCACGGCTTGACGGCGACCAGATAGCGGTCCCGGCCGGTGAGGTCCCGGCGGATCACCGAGCTCAGGTCGCGAACCGAGCTGGAGGCGGAGACCCCCTGGCGCTCGCCGATCTCGCAGACCAGGACGCCACCGGGACGGAGCCACTTCGCCGCCGAATCCCCGATGCGCTGGATCACCTCGAGCCCGGTCGGACCGGCCACCAGCGCCTCCTTGGGCTCGCGTCTCACGTCGGCGGGAAGCAAGGAGAACTGTGACTCCGCCACGTAAGGAGGGTTGGCCGCGATCAGGTCGACCTCCCCGATCAGGCTCTGTGGCAGCGGGTCGAACAGGTCGCCATGAGCAAAGGTGACGTCGAGGCCGGTTCGCTCCTTGTTGGCTTTGGCCACGGCGAGAGCGTCCTCCGAGGTGTCGGTGGCGAACACCGAGGCGGCCGGGAAGCGCTTCTTGAGGGCGAGAGCGAGCGCCCCCGACCCGGTGCATAGGTCGACGATGAGCTCGGGGCTTCGCACCATGCGGGCGGCCAGCTCGTAGAGGCCCTCGGTCTCGGGACGGGGGACGAGGACCCGCTCGTCGACCATGAGCTCGAGGGGACCGAAGGCGGCCGTGCCCTCGATGTACTGCAGCGGCTCCCCGGCCTCACGCCGGGCCACCAGCTCTTCCAGGGAACGATCCGGTCCGGCCACCGCTTCCAACCGAGCCATCTCGTGGGGGGGTAGCTGCGCCATGGCCTAGAGCAGTCTGGCAGAGGATTACATCGCGTCCGTGAAGTGGCTCCGCCTAGGGCGCAGGAGAAAACGCACCCCGTCAGCCAGCAGGGCCAGCACGATCAGGCCAACGCCGGCGGCAATGCTCCACACGAGCAAGAAGGGCTCGAAGCTCTCCGTGGCTCCAGGTTGCAGCCGACGCGGCCACAAAGCCCACGCCGCGGCCAGAAGGCTCAACACGACCAGCGGCGAAACCAGCCTGAGTGTCGCCAGTGGTCTTTGATCATGGGCAACTCGTCTCCAACCCCACCAAAGGAGGACAGCGACAAACAGCGCCAAGGCGACATAGCCGCCGTAGTCCTCGTTGACGCCGAGGGCACGCTCGATCACGCCTCGGCCTCGGCGAGCCGCTCCGCCTGCTCCTGAGCGCTGAGCGCTGCCACGAACTCGTCGAGATCACCCTCCAGAACCTGGTCGAGACGGCGGATGGTGAGACCGACCCGGTGGTCGGTCACCCGGTTCTCCTTGTAGTTGTAGGTCCGGATCTTCTCCGAGCGCTCCCCCGTGCCCACCTGGCTCTTTCTCTCACCGGCGAGCTCGGCTGCCGCCTTCTCCTGCTCCATCTGGAGAAGACGGGCGCGGAGCACTCGCCAGGCCTTCTCCTTGTTCTGCAGCTGGCTCTTCTCGTCCTGCATCGACACCACCAGCCCGGTGGGGATATGGGTGAGCCGGACCGCGGAGTCGGTGGTGTTCACCGACTGTCCGCCGGGGCCGGTGGAGCGGTAGACATCGACCCTGACGTCGCTGGGTTCGATCCCGATATCGACCTCCTCGGCCTCGGGAAGCACCGCCACGGTCGCCGTCGAGGTGTGCACCCTCCCCTGCGACTCGGTCCTGGGCACCCGCTGCACCCGATGCACCCCGCCCTCGTACTTGAGCCGGGAGTAGGCCCCCCGGCCTTTCACCGCCACCGTCACCTTGTCGTAGCCCCCGGTCTCGGAGCCTGAGACCTCCATCGGCTCGACCTTGTAGCCGAGGCGCTCGGCGTACTTCTCGTACATGCGCAACAGATCGCCGGCCCAGATCGAGGCCTCGTCGCCTCCCGCCGCCGATCGGATCTCGAGGATCACATCCTTGGCGTCGTGGGGGTCGGTGGGCACCAGGGCGTCTTTGATCCGCTCCTCCAGCTCTTCGATCTCGTGGCGGATATCCTTGGCCAGGGCGGCCATGTCCTCGTCGTCGGACATCTCCCGAGCCTCGGCCAGGTCGGTGTTGAGCTGTTTCCAGCGGCGAATGCCGGCCACGACATCCTTGAGCTCGGAATGGCGCCGGCCCAGGTCGGGCAGCCGGGAGGGATCGGAGATCACCTCGGGGTCGGCGAGGGACTTCTCGATCTCCTCGAACACGGTTTCGATCTCCTCCATTCGCTCGGAGAAGTGGGACTCGGCCATCACACCCCCTCCGCAGTCGCCACCCGGCGCGCCTCTATCGCCGAGTGCGGCACCCCGCCCCGCTCCAGGATCTCCGAGACCTTCTCCTCGTCGAGGGCGGTGATCAGGCTGGCGATGGCCACCTCGATCTGGTCCTCGTCGGGGGGGCCGGTGGTGAGCAGCTGCAGCCAGAGGCCGGGGGCGGCGAGCACCTTGGCGAGGGCGCCGTCGGGCCGGGTGCCCGACCAGCGCAGGACCTCATAGGCGACGCCGGCGATCACCGGGATCCCCAGCAGCCGGGAGACCACCAGGAACACCAGCCCGGGGACGCCGAAGAAAGTGAAGAGGACAATCGATCCCAGGATGACGAGGAGGAGGAAGCTGGTCCCGCAGCGAGGATGGGCGGGCTCATAGCGGGCCACCGACTCGATGCTGAGCGGCTCCCCGGCCTCGTAGGCGTGGATCGACATGTGCTCCGCCCCGTGGTACTCGAACACCCGGGCGATCTCCCGGGACCGCCCGATGGCCCAGATGTAGCCCACGAAGAGGACGAGCCGGATCAGCCCCTCCACGATGTTGAAGACCAGCCCCGACTCGTCGGCGACGAAGTGGGCGCCGAATGCCGGGATGAGGATGAAGATCCCGGCGAAGAAGACGAAAGCCAGGCTCATGGTCCATCCGATCTGGGCCGCGGTCAGCGGCTTCTCTTCCTCGCCGGCGGCCTTCTGCGCCGACCAGGAGAGCGCCCGCATGCCCAGGGAGAGCGACTCGCCGAGCACCACGATCCCCCTCAGGAAGGGGACGCGGGCCCAGCGGTTGCGCTCGGAGAGACGGGGCAGGCGATTGCGGCGGGCTTCCACCCGGCCGTCGGGACGGCGCACCGCGACGGCCCAGGCCGCCGGGGCGCGCATCATCACGCCCTCGATCACGGCTTGACCCCCAACGGTGTTGGCGGGGTCTATCGGGCCGCTCTCCGGTGGAGCGGCGGGCTCGCTCCTACTCAGCGTCCTCTTCCCCGGCCCCGGCGGGCTGCTCGCCGGCCTTGGTGAAGGTGCTCTTGCCATAACGCCTCTGGAAGCGCTCGACGCGGCCACCACTGTCGACCACCTTCTGCTTCCCGGTGTAGAAGGGATGGCACTCGTTGCACATCTCGATATGCATGTCGCCTGGCTTGGTGCTCCTCGTGGTGAAGGCGTTGCCGCAGGAACAGGTGACGGTGGTGGTCTCGTAGGTGGGATGGATCTCGCTCTTCACTTCTATTCCTCGATCAGCCGCTGCTCTTCGCCACTTCGGCGAGGAACTCGGCGTTGGACTTGGTCGTCTTGAGCCGGTCGATGAGGAGCTCGAGAGCGGCGCCCGGCTCGAGGGCCAGCAGCACCCGCCGCAGCTTCCACACCTGGGCCAGCTCGGTCTTGTCGAACAGCAACTCTTCCTTGCGTGTTCCCGACATCTCGATGTTCACCGCCGGATAGATCCGCTTGTCGGCGAGCTTCCGATCGAGATGGAGCTCCATGTTCCCGGTTCCCTTGAACTCCTCGTAGATGACCTCATCCATCTTGGAGCCGGTCTCCACCAGGGCGGTGCCGAGGATGGTGAGCGAGCCACCCTCCTCGATGTTCCTAGCCGCGCC
>JAHWLC010000085.1 GCA_019347585.1 Actinomycetota bacterium
AGTAGAGCAGGATGGCGAACTTGCGATCGCTGGGCCGGGTCGAAGGGTTGCGGTCCAGGTAGGGGATCATCATGAAACCGATCATCCCGGTGAAGGTGGGGACCATCACCCCGGCGATCTGGGGGTCGAAGTAGCTGAGCAGCTCCTGGAGGCCCAGGAAGTACCAGGGAGCCTTGGACGGGTTGGGAGTGGCGTTGAAGTTGGCCGGGTCGAGCAGGGGCGAGTGGATGATCACCGCCATGATCACCAACAGACCGGTGATGGCGAGCAGCGCCCCGAACTCCATGAGCATCAGGTGGGGCCAGGTGTTGACCTTGTCGGTGGGCTCCGGCTTGACCTTCTGGATCGCTCCCGCCTTGACCACTGTGAGAAGACGCTGGGTGCGCACCCCCTCGGGCAGCCCTGCGGGCGGCACCACAGGCCGGGGGCTGACCACCCCGGCCACCTTGCCATTCCCGGCGCCGTCACCGCTGGGGTCAGGTGCAGCAGGGCGCTCCTCGACCGCGGTGGCTACCGCCGGCTCCTCGACGACGGCAGCTGCCGGCTCCTCCACGATCTCGTCACCCTGGGGCGGCGCCTCGGGCTGGGCCTCCTCCTCGGGGCCGGAGTCGTCCTCGGCAGGGGGCTCGGGAGCGTCCTCTGCGGGGGTCGGCTCCTCCCCGGCCGCCAGCTCCTGTTCGCCCGGTGTGGCCGCATCGGCCTCGGCCTCACCCATGGCGGATATCTGTTTCTTCCCCGCCTCGAGCACCATCTCCTTGGGGCTGGGGCGGGGCTCGGCGCCGTCCTCGGCGGAGGGGACCAGCTCCACGGGCGGGCCCTCGCCCTTCATCTCTGCGAGCACCTGCTCGACGGGAACGCCCAACGCCCTGGCCTTCGCCTCGGCCGATCTCCTCAACAAGCTCTCAGGTATGTCGACCATGACCCTCCCTACAGCGGTCCGGAGATGCCGCCGTCCTTGCGGACACGCCAGAAATGGACAGCCATGAAGATGACGATGATGAACGGGAAGGCGAGAACGTGGAGGACGTAGAAGCGGAGCAACGTGGCCGCGCTCACCTCCACCCCGGCGAGCAGGGCGAACTTGACCTGGCTTCCCATCACCGGCACGAAGCCCGCCATGTTGGTGCCCACGGTGACCGCCCACAGCGCAAGCTGGTCCCAGGGGAGCAGATAACCGGAGAAGGAGAGGAGCAGCGTCAACAGGAGCAGGACCACTCCGACCACCCAGTTGAACTCGCGGGGCGGCTTGTAGGCGCCGTGATAGAAGACCCGGCTCATGTGGAGGAACACCGAGAGAACCATGAGGTGGGCCCCCCAACGGTGGATGTTGCGCACCAGGGATCCGAAGGCGACGTCGGTGGAGAGACGCTCGATGTCGGCGTAGGCCAACTCCGCGGTCGGCGTGTAATAGAACATGAGGAAGATGCCGGTGATGGTCAACAGGATGAAGAGGAAGAAGCTGAGCCCTCCGAGGCAGAGGGTGTAGGAAAGGCGGACCCCGTGCCGCTTCACCTTCACCGGGTGGAGGTGATAGAGCACGTTGTTCATCACCACGTAGGAGCGGTTCCTCGGGCTGTCCGAGTAGCCCGCCTTGAACGGAGAGCCGGGACGGAGGACCGACTCGGCGACCTGGGAGTTCCACAGCCTCTGGGTGGCGTCCCTCACCCGGTCCCGAATCGGTACCCGCCCGTTGCCGTTGGCCACCCCTACCACCTCATCCCGTAGGAGTAGCCGTTCTTGAAGTCACGCTGGCCGGTATCGAAGTCCCAGGGTCTGCGGTCGAGGCCGAGCTCGGCGGCCTGATGGGCCAGTGATCCCTCGAACTTGCCCAGGGTGATGACATTGGTGGGGCAGCGGTCGATGCACAACGCGCAACGGGTGCATTCGTCCTCGTCGACCACGAAGAAGCCGTAGTTCTGGGGATCCTCCCCTGGATGGTCGACGTTGACCGCCTCGGAGATGGCGTCGAAGGACAGATAGAAGATGCACTTCCACGGGCAGATGTCGACACAGCCCTCGCAGAGGATGCACTCCGACTGGTCGATGTGAAGGAACTGCTTGGGGCGGAGCTTGTCCTTGAAGTAGTCCCCCTCGACCTGGGCGAGCTGATAGTCGTCCCGGAACGGAGGGGTCTCGTCGACAACACCTTTTGGCATCAGCTTCGCCCTCTTATCAGGGGCCGCCCGTAGGGGGAGACCTTCTCGGGCTTGGCTTCGGCGGGCCGGCCCTCTCTCATCTTCTGGATCTGGATGGCGAGGACCGCGGCCACGCCGAGCATCACCACGTGATAGTTGGCCGAGATGAGGTCCTTGACCACGGCCCAGCTGATGTCGACCTCGTTGCCCAGCATGAGGAACGGCGGGATGCTGAGTGCGACCCGCTGGGACGACCAGTCCAGGTCGGTCTGTGCGTAGTTGAGCCACTCCGACGGCACGATCCCGAAGTAGAAGACCAGCGCGATCCAGGTGATGAAGGCGGCCACGGTGGCCCGGGCCCAAGTCAGCGGCCGATTGAGCACCCAGAGGAACAACGACCCGACCAGTGCCAGGGTCGTCGCGCCGAGCACGATGAGATATCCGATCCCCTTCCAGATGACGCCGCGGGGGAACCAGTTGAGATAGTCGACGGTCACCGGGGTCTGCACGCCGCCGACTATCTCGGTCCGCGGGATCGATGACCAGTGGATCCAGATCACCCCGAGGACCAGGCCGAGGAGACCGGCCACCAGCAGAGCTGCGCCGATAGCCTTGCGGCGGCTCTCACTCAGTTCTGCGAGGCGATACATCTATTCAGCGTCCCCCAGCCGGTCGGCGGGCTGTCGGTCGGTTTCTAGCACAGGAAGGCCCTGGTCCGGGAACCCACCAGCCCTCCCGCCAGGCCAATTTAGCTGGGGGGCAGGCTTGCGAAGTCGTTATGCTCCCGCCGTCTCGCTCCATGAGGGATTCGGTTGGCTGACGACCAGGACATTCGAGCCGTCCCCGCACGCGGGGGCGACCAGATCGCCACCGCTCACTTCGTTGCTGGAGCCGCCTTCCTCGTCGTCGGCGGCGCCCTGGCGACCCTGGCCCTGATGGCGCTTCGCTTCGACGGCATGTTCCTGTTCACCTATGGCCGCCTCGAGCCCATGGCCAACCTCAGCCTGATGATCGGGTTCGGGGTGATCTCGCTGCTCGGCGGTGTCTACTACACGCTCCCCCGGCTCACCGGTGCCAGGCTCTGGGCCCCCGAGCTCGCCGGTGTCGGGCTGGTCGCCACCACCATCCTGGTGGTGGCGGGGCTGGCCGCAATCGGCCTCGGGCTCGGCGACGGCCGCTCCCCCCTGGCCCTTCCCTGGTGGCTCGACCTCCCCATGCTGGGCGCGCTGTCGGTCCCGTTCGCGGTCACCGCCGGGAGCCTCCGGCGACGCCGGGAGAACCGGAGCTACGTCAGCGTCTGGTACCTGGTGGGCGGGGTGGCCTGGCTCCCCCTCCTCTACCTGGTCTACTTCTTAGGGGACCTTCCCTTCGTCGCCTCGGTGACCGTGGCTTACGCCAACGTGCTGTTCGGCGCCGGCTTCGTGAACATGTTCCTGGTCACGGTGGGGACCGGGCTCGCCTACTTCTCGGTGGTGAGGGAGCTCGACGCTCCCCTCGCCAGTCGTCAGCTCGCCCAAGTGGGCTTTTGGTCCCTGGGTATCGCCGCCGGGTGGTGGGGAGCGGCTCAGCTCATCTTCGGCCCCGGCCCCACCTGGCTGGCCGGGGTGGCCGCCGCCCTGGGCCTGGCCTTCCCGATCGGGGCGCTGGTGAACGCGGCGAACGTCTCGTTGACTCTGGAGGGCTCCTGGGCCCGGCTGGAGGAAAAGCCCGGGGTCTCCTCGGCGCTCACCGGCCTCTACCTCTGCGTCGGTGCCGCCCTGCTCGCTGGTCTCGCCGGCTTCAGGTCGGTGACGGCCGTGGTCTCGCTGACCGGGTTCTGGGAGGCCCTCGAATTCGTCTTCCTGGCCGGAGTGGGTCCGCTCCTGGTGGCGGGCTCGGCGTTCTCGGCAGTGCCCCGCATCAACGGGCGCCGGCTGTACACCCCGGCTCGGGCGCGATCGTTCATCAGGCTCACCCTCGTGGGGTCGATCGGCGTCCTCGTCACGATGGGCGGTGCGGGCCTGCTCACCGGATATGCCTGGATCGGTGGGTCCAACTCGGCGGGCTTCGTCGACGCCGGCGAGGGCTGGGCGCAGTCGTCCACCGGTGGCCCCGAGGCCCTGTGGCTGATCGCGATCGGGTTCGCCCTGGTGGCCTTGCTCGGACAGCTCGCCTATGCCTCGGCTGTGCTGGGGACCATCACCCGTGGCGAGGCGACGACCCAGGAGGTGCTGGTGCCGGTGGGGGCTCCCCTCGATGAGGAGCCCGAGGCGTGAGCGACAACCTCACCGCCGCGGCCGAGGCGCTCGGGCTCCCCGAGGCGCTGGTGCGGCGGTCGGCGGAGGCCCGCGCCGCCGAGACAGGAGACGATGTCGAGGAGATCCTCGCCGCCTGGGCCGGTGGGGAGGCGGCCCCCTCCGAGACGGCTGAAGCCGCCGAGCCCGCCACCGCCGAGCCCGCTCCCGAAGAGGACGAAGCCGAAGAGACAGCCGAGGAGGTCGAAGCCGAGCCCGCTCCCGCCCCGGCGCCTGCCGCCCAGCCGGAGGTGGTGATCGAGGTTCCCGAGCGCCGTCCCGCCCCCGTGGGCGCCCCCGCCGCGGAGACGGCAGCGGCCAAGCCCCCGGTGCTGATCGGGGTCCGGGACAACCCGATGACGCTGCTCAGCGGGGTGCTCGGCCTGTTCATCGTGGTGGCGCTGGTCGCGGTGCTGGGGCCATCCCTGCCGGTCGACGCGCCCGGTGCCCGCACCAGCGAGATCGAGTATTCCCGCCTCGCCGAGGAGGGGCGTGAGGTCTACCGGACCCTGGGCTGCCCCTTCTGCCACACCCAGATGGTCCGCCCCGTCGTCGCCGACGTCGGGCTGGGCGCGGTGACCCTCAACGACACCAATCAGGTGCTCGGGGTGAGGCGCTTCGGTCCCGATCTCTCCGATGTCGGCACCCGAGTCGGCCCCGCACAGATCGAGGAGATCCTCGCCGGGGTCGGGGGTCATCCGCCGCATCGTCTCGACAGCGAGGACATGGCCGCTCTCGTCGCCTATCTCTCAGAATCGCAGACCTCGCCCGAGGAGCCTGCACAGCCTGACCTCGAGGAGGGTGAGGAGCCGGGCGAAGAGGACGAGGGCGGGGCATGAGCGACAACCTCGCTGCCGCAGCAGAGGCGCTCGGGCTCCCCGAGGCCCTGGTGCGCCGCTCCGCTGCGGCCCGCGCCGCCGAGACCGGAGCCGACGTCGAGGAGATCCTCGCCGCCTGGGCGGGCGGGGAGGCACCCACCCCTTCGCCCGCTCCCGCCGAAGAGCCCGAGGAGAAAGCAGCGGAGGAGGCCGCCGAGCCCGAAGAGCGCATCGAGGAGCCGGCCGAGGAGAAGCCTGCAGCCGAGGCGCCCCAGCCACCTCCGGTAGAGAAGCCGGCGCCGGCCGCGGCCGCACCGCCGGCACCGCCCCCTGCCCCGGCGGAGGTGACACCGGAGGAAGCAGCGAGAGTCCCGGTGGTGGTCACCGTCCCCACCTCACAGATCAAGGAGCGAACCT
>JAHWLC010000086.1 GCA_019347585.1 Actinomycetota bacterium
ATAGAAACGCCTCGCCGTCTCCATCAACCCCTCGAGATCGCCGTCGTAGTGGATGGTTGGTCCCACCGTCACCGACTTGTCGGGGAAGTCGAGTCCGGCGAGCACGAGGGGCACCTCCGCTTGCGCGGCTATGGCCGCGAAGCCCATCTTCCAATGTGGAGCGCGGAACCGGGTCCCCTCGGGGGCGATCACGAGGATCATCTCCTCGTTCCGAGCGAACTCGGCGACGGCTGAGGGGACGACCCCGCTGTCCTCGGGGCCGCCCACCGGGATGGCGCCCAGGGCGGCGAAGAGACGGCCGAACGGCCATCGGAACAGGCCCCGCTTGGCGAGGAACCGCGCCTTCAGCCGGAAGTGCCACAGCGCGGCCATGAAGACCACGAAGTCCCAGTTGCTGGTGTGGGGGGCGCCGACCACGACGAGCTTGGGGAGAGGCGGAAACTCGCCCAGGAACCGCCAACCGATCAGCCGAAGACACCGATAGGCCAGCCATCTCACCGGTTCAACGGGCCGGTGCCACCCTGAAGCCGTCCTCGTCGACCCAGACCAGGGATGAGCGGTGTCCGACCGCGGCCACTATGGCCTCCGCCGTCTCCGGGTCCAAGGAGGCGAGGTCGTCGCCCCGATACACCACTTTGAGCCGGGCTTGTGGGGGGAACATGGTGGCGATCATCCCCGGCTGGGAGCAGATCAAGGTCACCTCGTAGGGGGTGAGCACCTCGTCGGTCTCGATCGAGGAGCGGTCGTAGAAGTAGGTCTGCAGGAGATGCCACGCCGCCACGCCGGCGAAGACGAGAAGGGACGCCTGCATTGCCAGGGAGTCGTCCCCGGCAGACACCTCGAGGAGCCGCCTGAAGAGGACGAAGAGGGTGCCGATGAGAGCTCCCGCCGCCACCAGGCCCATGAGGATCCCCAGCCCGAGCAGGTACGCCTTCCGTGGGCCCGAGATGGCCTCGATCTCCCGGGGCTCCCGGATCGGCTTCGACCAGAACCACCACCACACCGTGAGCGAGGCAACCAAGGCCACCCCGAGTGTGATCACATCGTCGGCGCCCGTCCCCACCAGGAGGTCGGGGGCGAGGGCGCTGGAGGCCAGTGCGGTGGCGAAGCCGACGGCGCCGGCCAACCCGATGGCCGCCATGGCGTACTCATAGGACCGCCGCTGGTCGGTCCGGCCCTCCCCGAGCCGTCCCCGATGGTGCCACCAGACCAGCAGACCGATGACGAGGATGGTGATCTCGGCCGGCATGGCATCGAAGTGGGCTCCGGCCGGCTCGCTGGCGGTGAAGGCGAACACCAGGACCGAGACCACGACGGCGACAAGCGAGCCGAGAGCGGAGGTGAGCCCCGCCACCGCGACCAGGAAGGTCCACGCTCTTCGCGGGACTCCCGGCTCGGCACGCCAGGGGCGCAGCCAGTAGTAGGCCCACACCGGAGCGCCCACGAGGAGAAGGGCCAGGGAGGTCGCGGCGCTCAGCCCACCGGCGGCAGGGGCCAGCGTCGAATAGAGCCGGTCGAGCACCCAGAACAGGAGGCCACCGAGGCCGATGACGGTGGGGACGAGGCCGGCCGCGGCGCCGACGACACGGGGCAGGTCGGCGGCGTCGGACATGGGCGGCGTCCGCCGCATGGCGAGCTCGTGGAGGGCGATCACCCCCCCGAAGACGATGACGTCCGTCCAGGTCGGGGCGAAGCCCGCGCCGAGCAGCCACTCCAGCACCTGGAAGGCCGCTATGACGAACGCGAAGAGGAAGCCGGCGATGATCAGGGTCAGGTAGAGGGTCCACCCCGGAGAGGCGGGGTGGTCGGCACGGCGGCGCGCCTGGCGACGCCACAGGTACATGGCGATCGGGACCGCCACTACCAGAGTGGCCAGGGCCGTGGCCACCTGTTGGCGGGTGTCGAAGACAAAGCGGTCCCCGGGGAAGGCGGCCCGGCCCAGTCGGGCGAGAGCGAACCCGGCCGCGCCCACGGCCAGGGCGAGCAAGGTGTAGGGGATGAGGTCGGCGTCGACTGTGGCGGCGCCCCGTCCTCTCGATATCCGGCGCACCAGGGCGATGCCCCCCAACACGATGAGGACCAGAATGACGAGGGGGACCAGTGCAACGAGTGCCATCATCGGCATCTCCAGCCGAAATAGGGCCACGGGTCCCCCGATATCCACCAGAAGCCGTCCCGACTCACGACCTCGAACACCTCGTAGGTGGTCCAGCCGCCGCCGAAGGGGCCGGAGTCGCCGAAGCGGAGGGTCACCTCCACCGCAGCTTCCTCGTCGGGAGGCGTCGTCGTCGGGGCACCGGTCTCGTTGCCCCCGACCTCCTCGAAGCGTTCCACGACCACCGAGTTGCTCCCCGTTTGCAGGGAGGCGGTGAAGGGCTCTCCGGGAGCGTTGGCCGCGATATCGGCGGCGTCGCAATCGGCGAAGCGCTCCGGGTCGAGGACTGCGTCGACGTCCTCCCAGCGCTCCTCACTGATCGCCTGGAGGTACTCCTGGACGGTGCCCTCGGGGCTGTCCGGGTCCAACTGCACCGGATCGCGCACCAGCGCCACGATCACCAGGACGGCCACCGCGGCGGCGATGCCGGCAGGGACGCCCCACCGGGCCCAGCTCCCCCTGTTGTTCATTCGGTCCCTCCATTCGACGGGGTGGCGCACCACTCCGTCGCTCCTCTGTCGGAAAGGTCTCGCAGCACACGGCTCACGCCTCCGTGGTCGAGGACCACCGGCTCGATGCCGCGCCGCTCCAGATAGGAGGCGGCGATGCTGGCCCGGTATCCGGACCCACAGGCTACCCACACCTCCCTCCCCGGATCGATGTCCTCGGGTGTCGACCGGGCCACTTCGGGGGCGTAGGCCAGGATGGAGGAGGCGATGACCCCCTCCTCCCACTCTGCGGGGGAGCGGGTGTCGAGGACCTGAACGCCGGCGGCGACCGCGTCGGCGAACTGCTCCACGTCGACGGTCCGATAGGAGACCGCGGCGGCTCCGGCGCTCTCATCCCACCTCAGCACTCCGGCCAGCCGGTCCATGCCCACCCGAGCGAGCTGTCGTCTCGCCTCCTCGGCGCTCTGCTCGGGGTCGAGGACCAGCACGAGGGTGGCGTCGGCGGGGAGCACCCATGCCGCCCACACCCCGAAGTCGCGTTTCAGCTCGATGGAGAGCGCCCCGGGGAGGTGACCCTCGGCGAACCGGGTGCGGGGGCGGGCATCGACCAGGACGGCATCGGCGAGCCCGGCGAGAGCCTCGATGGTGAGCTCTTTGGCGTCATATCCCGCCGGCGGCTCCCGGCCGGCGAGATTGGCCGGGGCCATACGGGTGTAGTAGGTCGGATAGGGCACCAGCCCCGACAGGTGCGCCGCGACGAACCCTTCCTCGTCCTCGTGGGCCAGGACCGGGTTGGTGCGGCGCTCTTCTCCGATCGTCGAGGTGTCCGAGCCGGCGCGGGCCACGGTGCAGAAGCTCCCGGCACCGTGAGTGGGGTAGAGGCCAACCTCTTCGGGCAGGGCTGCGAGCCGGGTCACCGAACCGTGCTGGAGACGGGCCAGGCTCTCCGCCCGCTCCTCGCCGAGAAGATCGGATCTTCCCGCCGAACCGACGAGCAGGCTCCCCCCGCTGAACACCGCCGCCGGTCGGTCTTCGATGATGACCAGATAGGAGGTGTGCTCGGGGGTGTGGCCCGGCGTGTGCAGGGGACGGATGAGGAACGGCCCGGCATCGAGATCCTCGTGGTGGAAGGCAGGCCGGTGGCGAAACACGGGGGCGGCTCCCGCCGGGAACACCAGCTCGGCTCCGAGTGCCCGCGCCATCGCCCGGCCACCCGAGAGGTAGTCGTTGTGTACGTGGGTCTCCAGCACGAAGCGGGGCACGGCGCCGGTCTCCTCGACGATCCGGGTGAAGCGGTCGAAGTCGAGCTGGGGGTCGACCACCGCCGCCACCCCCTCGTGGACGAGCACGTGGGTCGAGTCGCCCAGCCCCTCGGTGCGAATGGTGCGTATCTCCATCAGTCCTGCATCCCCAGCGCCTTCATGCCGCCGCCCAAGTTGGCCACCCGTTCGAAGCCGCTGAGGGACAGGAAGCGGGCGACCTGGTGGCTGCGGTTGCCCGATCGGCAGACGCAGAGGATGGCGCGGTCCTTGGGCAGCTCGTCGACGTTGTCCATCAAGTCGCTCATGCTGATCAGCACGGCCTCGGGGAGCGTGCCCAGCTCCCACTCCGGGGCTTCCCGGATGTCGAGCACCATGCCGTCGTGCCGTTCCACCCAGTCCTCCCACTCGGCAGCCGGGACCGTTTCCAAATCGCTCATGGCCGAGCATCGTATCGGCGGCTCAGTCCCTCCCGCCGCGGCACCTACACTGCCCGCCGCAACGCGCGCCGGAGGACCGAGATCGACATCGCAGTGCTGGCATCGGGATCGGGTACCAACCTCCAGGCGCTGATCGACGACCCCGAGGTCCGCCCCCACATCCGTCTCGTGGTCTCCGATCGGGAGAGAGCCGGGGCGCTGGACAGGGCGCGGCGAGCCGGCATCGACACCGCACTGGTGAGGTGGGAAGACCACCCCGACCGCACGGCCTTCTCCATGGCCCTGGCCGATCTAGTGGAGGAGGCCGGAGCCAAAGGAGTCGTGCTCGCCGGTTTCATGAGGATCCTCGCCCCCGGGTTCATCGAGCGATTCCACAACCGGATCCTCAACGTCCACCCGTCCCTGCTCCCCGCCTTCCCGGGAGCACGGGCCGTCGACGATGCCCTCTACCACGCCGTGAAGGTGACCGGTGTCACCATCCATTTCGTGGAGGAAGAGGTAGACACCGGCCCGATCGTCGCTCAACGAGCGATCCCGGTCCTTCCCGACGACACGGAGGCGTCTCTCCACGCCCGCATCCAGACCGAGGAGCACCGTCTCTACCCGGAGGTGGTGGCGGCGTTCGTCTCAGGCCGGCTCTCCGTGGAGGGGAGACGGGTGGTCTGGTCGTGAGCCGGGCCCTGATCAGCGTCCACGACAAGACAGGTCTGGTCCCCTTCGCCCGCCGGCTTGTCGACGCGGGCTGGGAGATCGTGGCCTCCGGGGGGACCGCCCGCGAGCTGGAGCGGGCCGGGGTGGCAGTGAGCAAGGTCGAGGATGTGACCGGTGCTCCCGAGATGCTGAGCGGCCGGGTCAAGACCCTGCACCCCCGCATCCACGCGGCGATCCTTTCCCGCGGTGCCGAGGACGAGGCCGAGATGGAGGCGCAAGGCATAGAGCCCTTCGATCTGGTGGTCTGCAACCTCTACCCTTTTCGGTCCACCCTCTCCCGGCCCGGGGCTACCGAGGCCGAGATCGTCGAGCACATCGACATCGGAGGCCCGGCGATGATCCGGGCCGCGGCCAAGAACCATCATCGGGTAGCAGTGGTGGTCTCCCCGGAGCGATACGGCGAGGTCGCCGGAGCCGTCGAATCCGGCGGTCTCTCCGAGGGGATGCGAAAGGCTCTCGCCGCCGAGGCCTTCGCCCATACCGCCACATACGAAGCCGCCATCGCCGGCTGGATGGGAGACGATCGTGGCCTGATGTTGCGGCACTTCGCCGATCTCCGCTACGGGGAGAACCCGCATCAGGAGGCCTCGCTCTATCTCGAGGAGGGAGCGAGCCCGTGGT
>JAHWLC010000087.1 GCA_019347585.1 Actinomycetota bacterium
CAAAAACCACTGAGTCCCGTCCGGAGAGGGAGACCTCTGGAAGCCCAGAGGCCTGAACGACATGCTCCAGCTCGGCCACCTCATCGGGGGAGAGTGGACGTCGCTCCGTACCGGCAGGGTCAGGGAACTCGAAGATCGAAGTTGGCTGGAGTTTCGGGATCATCACGCGCTCTTTCGTGCTCGGCCTGACACCTCGATTTTCAACCGGGTGTCCCTCTTGTCCGTCGAGAAGGGAGGCGTGAACCCGGGCTTCACAAATGTGAAGCCCGAGGGCACAAACTCAAGTCAGCCAAGTGATGGGGATCCTGGGATCCGGGTCGTAGATGCAGTAGGTGCCGGTTCGCACCGTGCTAGCCAGGTGTCGGGCGAGAGCGGGGCAGTGCCGTTGGATACGATCGGCGGCCGAGGTGATCGCCTTCGTCACCGACTGCCTGGCGCGCTCAGCCTGGGAGGTGGTGCGCCGCACCTTCCCACCCAGTCCGAGAGCCGCAGCCAGGTGCTCGCTGAGCACATCGAGCTCTTCCCGAAGCCGAGCCATGCGCTCGATGTCGCCCATCGCCTCGGACTCGTTGAGGTCTTCCTGCAGGTCCCGGATGCGGCGTTCGTATGCCGTGCGGGCACGAGTATCGATGAGCTCTCCGGTGTCTCCAGGCGTGAACACGCGGAGTCCCTCCTCGCTCTCCAGCCTCCAGGCCGCCCTCGTGGAAGGACGAGACCGATCGGACGGCCCTTGGGCGAGATGGAGGGCGAGCGTCTCCCGACCTGGGTTGGCGATCAGCTGGGCTAGGTAGCCGAGACCCTTGGTGTGACGAAGTCGAAAGGCCTCGCCCTCGTAGGCGATGAACCAGTACTCCCCCTCCCGTCGGAACACGGCCCGAGACAGACTGCCTGCACCTTTGGGCGGATCCGTTCTCTCTAACGCATGAGCGGTGGGAAGGAACACATGCCGACACGCGGGGCACGTGACCATTCCACGGGTGACTTCCCCGGGATATTGGCTCGGATCCCTCTCGTTGTCCGCCATGGGCTCACTGTGGCAGGCAACTCTGTTGGGTGTGGAACCTCGAGGCTCTTGCGGCCTTCGTAGGGCTCTCCGCGATGACGACATCCGCCTCATCTGTGTCCACGCCCCAGTGGCAGTGGTGGAGCCATCGATCTCCACTTCCACCGAAGCCAAGCCCACAGCACCGGCGGCAGCCGCGAGTCGAAAGGAGCCGTCCAACGGTGGCGGCCGACAGCAGGGCACGGGGAGCCTTTGGACACTGGCGCGGCACAAGACCGTTGGGCACCGTGTCAAGTCTCGGTACCCGGACGACCCGCTGGCTCCGGCTCCTCTGAGTCCCGCTCTCGGGGTTTAGCTGGCAGCGGTGATGCCATCTGGTTTGCCTCCGGGTTGGCGACCGCCCCATGAGGTTCGGACGTTGCGAATTCCGATGCACGCGAACCCGAACCGCGGCAGACTTCCCGCATGGGTTCGATCACTTGGGGTAGGGACATCGCGGAGGTCTACGACGCGACCTACTCGGCGCAGTTCGCTCCGTCAGTCCTTGATCGCATCGTTGACCTCCTCACCGAACTGGCGCGCGGCGGCCCGGCTTTAGAATTCGCCATCGGCACCGGACGCGTGGCAATACCGCTGAACGCACGAGGTATTCCCGTGCACGGAATCGAGCTATCGCCCCACATGGTGGAGCAGTTCCGGGCCAAGCCAGGCGCCGACACAGTGCCGGTGACCACCGGCGACATGACCAACACGCGTGCCCCGGGCACCTTCAAGCTGGTGTATTTGGTGGCCAACACCATCATGAACGTCACCACCCAAGATGAGCAGTTGAGGGTCTTCGCCAACGCGGCCGCCCATCTCGAAACGGGAGGATGCTTCGTGGTCGAGGTGATCGTTCCCCAGCTGCGCAGCGTGCCCCCAGGGGAGACGCGGCGGGTCTTCACCCTCGACCCTGACCATGTCGGGATCGAAACCTTCGATGATCTCGTCGAGCAGATCGCGTGGTCGCATCACTGGATGGAGGTGGAAGGGCGGCTGGTCCGACACTCTGCTCCATACCGTTATGTCTGGCCGTCCGAACTCGACCTTATGGCCAGGCTCGCAGGCTTGCGCCTACGCGACCGCTGGGCGGGCTGGGACCAAGCGCCATTCACCTCGAAGAGCGTCAGCCAGGTCGCGGTGTTCGAGAAGGCCTCATAGAAGATCCTCGTCCGAACCACGACGCCGGACCGGCGAACGGGCAACGAACGGGCACCAGTTCGGCACCAGCAGGGGCGTTCAGCGACCCAACCGACGTTCCGACCAGCTGCAGCACCCCGGGGCGGAGGGGCGAGCCTCGATGGAGCGGGCCACCTGGGAGAGGAAGGACTCCTCGCCCACCCAGAATACCTCTCCGGCGAAGAGGGCTGCCAGCTCGCAGGAGAGGTACGGCGAGGGATAAGGAAAATCCCCATGACCCCTCTGACATGGTCCGGTCCTGTTCAACTCCCATCCTTCCCGTGTTGAACTCCACGATGGTCTCATGGTGCACATGAAACTCCAGGAGGTACGCTCCTCGATCACCCGCCGTCTGCTCCCCACGCGCCACCCCTCCTGGCAGGAATTCGCCGTCAGGGTCCGAGGCGAGTTCCGACCGAGCCCCTTTTGGAGGAGCGACGAAGTAGTGACCCGCTTCGATCGTTGGCAGCTCCACCTGGACACGGTGATGCTCGACCGCGAGACCGGGGTGCCTAAGTCGGGGCTGCTCTATTCCACGCGCCGGGGAACCGAGGTATGGGCGCGGTTCACCAGCGTGGACGGTTTCCGATTCGCGGTCCGTGACCGACAGTGGCTGGACCGGAATCCGAACAGGCTGGAATGGGAGATCGATCCGGGACGATTGGTCGACGCCGTACTGCGGCGAACCAAGCCGGAGGAGACCCAGATCGGCGACGCGAGGTTCGACGGCGGCTATGTGACACGCAGCAACCACGCGGCCAAGCTTCAGCGCCTCCTGACCGGGGGATCGACCATCGAGCGAATCCTGGACCGCTCGGAGCTGGCGGAGATCCGCATAGTCGGGCCCGACCCCGGGGAGGACATGTTCGCCCAGCAGGCATCACTCCTCCTCTGGGAGAGGCAGATGCTGCAGGATCCGGAACAGCTCCTCGATCTCCACGAGCTCCTGCTGGGGTTGCTCGAGTGCCTGGCCCGCATGGGCTCGGCGGCACCGGCCGCCGCCGAGGAGGGCTGAGCCCACCCGTCCTCCTCGGGAGACCTCGGGGGTCACTAGGCGCGGCCGAAGCCCCGCCCAAGCTGGACCAGCACGTAGAGGACCAGGCCGACGGCGACCAGCAATCCGACCGGGCGGGTCAGCCACCCGATCAGCAGGGTCAGCGCCAGGATGCTGAGCACTCCACCCACCGTCACCAGCAGGAACTGCTGCAGGCGGACGGAGTGGCGCCAGCTCCCGTCCCGCACTCCTCGCTTCAGCTCGCCGAACTCGATCTGGTCCGACCATGAGAGCCCCATCGCGCGGCCCCTGAAGCGCCAGCGACCCTCTCGGCCCACGCCGGCGGCCTCCTGGTGGCCGAGCCGCCGCTTGTGGGCGGTCACACCATTCCAGACGTAGCCGGCGAGGAAGCTGGCGAATCCGAGGACTACGAGGCCGATCAGCACCTTCTCGACCATTCAGTCGCTCTCCTCCTCACAGGTCTGACAGGTCAGGTCAAAGGTGTCGACCACCTCGCCTCCCGAATCGGGAATGCTCCAAGGCAGCGAGACCTGCTCTTCGATCACGCCCGGCCTGGTGATCGGCACGACGAACTCCTGGCCAACTGGAGTGCCTTCGTGGAGCGGTTCGAAATGGCCCGCCAGCCAGCCGCCCGCGTCGTCTCCGGGGTCGTAATCGACCAGCTCCAGATGGAGGAGGAACCGACCATCATCACGATGCCCCCGGATGTCGAATCGCACCACGGTGATAGGCGTCCCGCGATAGTCGAAATTACAATCGGGACCGTCGATTAGGTCCACATGTCCTTCGCCGGAGACAGCTTGGTCCTGATCCACGGCGAAATCGACGGAACCCTCCCATACACTCACACAATGAACTCCCGGGGCAGTCTGAGTTGCCTCGCTCAGCATGGTGCCGGTCCAGCGCTGGGGAATCCTCTCACCGCCCTGTTCGTTGGTGCCGGCCGGGGCGGCTGCTCCAAACGAGGTTGTCGTCGCCTCCGAAGTGGTAGTGCCTTCCGAGCCACCTGTGCAGGCAACTGCCGACAACGCGAGCACGGTGAGCCCGATGAGCAGGCGGTTCTCAAACCGCTGCAATGTCAGCCCCCACCCGTTGTCTGGCTTTACCCCGTTTGAGGAAGGTGATGATGGTGATCGCCAGCGCCCCGGCGCCGGCAAGGAGCGCGACGCCGAGTGCCGCCAAGAACCCCACCAGGATGTCCCGGTCCCATCCCCGTCCCACCGCTAGCACCGCTTCGGGCCCCTCGCCGGCCGGATAATGGGCGGTCATTCGATAGGTACCCGGTTCCTGTGCTCGGAAGGTGAGCACCGCCACGCCCGAGCGACCACCGATCGCGTACTCGAACGTCCCTCCGGGCGAATCCAGGTTGACCGGTCGTCCGTCGAAAGTTTCCAGCGTTACCCGCAGGGACGACAGCTCGCCGCCGCTCGAATAGACGCGAGCGTCCACCACGCTGTGATACTCGTGATAGATGGTGTAGGTCCCGGGCTCGGCCAGGTCCACCACCGCCTCCCCCGGTACCACCACCCGGGTCAGAGTGTCCGGCACCTCCCCCAGCATCCGTACCACCAGCACCCCGGCCGTCGCCAACCCGGCCACGGAAATCAGTCCGGCCAGCGCGTACCACCAACGGCTCGGCGCCGACCCGGAACTGATCGGAGCCGGCTGGCGGGCGGAGATTGGCGGCGCTGTCATCTCTCCCAGCGAGGCTTTGCGCACCACCACCGTTCCCGCCACCCGGTCTCCGAGGCGCTGGCGGCGATCGGAGTTCCATACCAGGATGGCTCCCACCAGGTAGAAGAAAATCCCGTCGACGAGGCGGAGGGCGTTACGAATCGCCGATGCCCTCCAGCCGATCGGGGAGCCGTCCTCCATCACCACCCGCTGGCCCATGACCAACTTGCCGGCCGTGGCCCCCAGCTCGGCTTCCAAGCCGATGAAGTACGCAGCAGGCAGGAACGCGGAGAGGGCCCAGACGGCCGCCGGAGCGAACTGGTGGACCGCACCGGCCAGATCGGCCATGAAACCGACCAGCAACACCGAGATACCCAAGACGAGGAAGTCGATGAGTTGGGCGGCGAAGCGAGGCCCCGCCCCGACGTATTTCACAGCTTCTCCGCCCGCCGAGCGGATGGCGGCGACTCGGCCTCAACGGACGCCCGGCGCACCACCACCGTTCCCGCCACCCGGTCTCCCAGGCGCTGGCGGCGATCGGAGTTCCATACCAGGATGGCTCCCACCAGGTAGAAGAGCGGTAGGACGTCGACGACGCGGAGTACGTTTCGGATGGTGGAAGCCCTCCAGTCAACCGGCGAGCCGTCCTCCATCACCACCCGCTGCCCCA
>JAHWLC010000088.1 GCA_019347585.1 Actinomycetota bacterium
TGAGCGTGGCTCTCGCCGGAAAGACTTTAGAGACGATACGCGGGGTTGGCGGTCTTCCCGGGCTCGACCCGTGGGCACTCACTCTGCTCACCAGCGGCGTAGAGCTCCCCGGAGGTGGCTTCCGTATCCTCCCCGCATTCCAGAAGCGGCGCTATGTCGCCTTCTACGGGCACCCGGAGACGGCGGCGCTGGGGGCGCTGGGCGAGCAAGCGCCAGTCGAGACGCTGCAACGGATGCAGCCCTTCCTCGACGCCTATGCGGGAGACGGCTCTCAGGTCGTGCCCACCTTCGAGATGATCGCCGCGGTAGCCGCGGCCGCTGCAACCGAAGACGGCGACTACAGCTTCGAGTGGCCGATCGAAACCTTCCTGCCGTGGGTGGAGGCCGCCGCCGCCAACGACGCATACGTGATCCTCGACCTGCAGCCGGGCCGAGACGACTTTCTCACCCAGGCCCGGATGTACCAGGAGCTCCTCGAGCTTCCGCATGTGGGGCTCGCCCTCGACCCGGAGTGGCGGCTCGCCCCCGACCAGGTCCATCTCCGCCAGACCGGGAGCGTCACCGCCGCCGAGGCCAACCAGGTCATCGACTGGGTCGCCGACCTGGTGCGGGACAACGGGCTCCCGCAGAAGATGATCATCATCCATCAGTTCCGACACGACATGATCCGAGACAGGGACACCCTGAAGGAGCGTCCGGAGATCCAACTCATCATCCAGATGGACGGCGAGGGCGGTGCCGGTGGCGAGGCCCTGAAGGATCGGACCTACGACGCCCTCACGGCGGGGACCGAGGACAAGCACTGGAAGTGGGGGTGGAAAAACTTCTTCGACGAGGACGAACCCGCTCCCCCGCCTCCCGAGAACGTGATGCGGAAGGATCCGCCCCCCGTCTACGTCAGCTACCAGTGACCGGCGTCGTGGCATGATCTGGCCATGACCAGATTCGCCTACTTCTGTGGACACGAGCAGTGGCAGCCCGAGGAGCTCGTCGAGCACACCGCCCTCGCCGAGAGCGCCGGGTTTGACATGGCCGTGGTCTCGGAGCACTTCCACCCCTGGGTCGACGACGATTCGGCGGCAGGGTTCGCCTTCTCCACCATTGGCGCCATGGCGGCCAGAACCGACCGGATCGAACTGGCCACAGGTGTCACCACTCCCCTCTTCCGTTACCACCCCGGTGTCGTCGCCCAGGCTGCGGCGACTCTCGACCGTCTCAGCGGGGGCAGGTTCATCCTGGGAGTGGGCACGGGCGAGAACATCAACGAAGGCCCCCTCGGCTATGACTTCCCCGCCTATGCCGAGCGCAACGCCCGAATGACAGAGGCATTGGAGATCATGCGACGCCTGCTCGACGGCGAGAAGCTCGACTACGACGGCCATCACTACCGGGCCGACCGGGCCAAGCTCTACTCGCCGCCGTTGGGCCGGGTCCCCATCCTGATGGCTGCCGGCGGGCCGAAGTCGGCCACCCTGGCCGGGGAGAAGGCGGACGGCGTCATCGCCTCGGTCAAGGATCCTTCCGGCACGATCGCCAAGGTCATCGAGCCCCTCCAGGAGGCGGCGGAGAAGGCGGGCAAGCCCTCTCCCACCGTGCTGGCGACGAGGTGGGCCATCTTCGCCGAGAACGAAGACGAGGCGTGGGAGGCGCTCCACTCCTGGCGGGGCCTGCGAGCGCCGGGGCGGCTCGAGGCTGTTGACCCCAAGGAGCTTCGGGAGAAGGCGGATCAGCTCCCCAGGCAGGAGGTGCTGGGCCGCTACAGCATCGTCTCCACCGTCGACCAGATCGTCGAGGTCTACCGTCCGTTGGTGGCCGAGTTGGGCGCCGATGTCGTCACCTTCCAGATGGCCTCCCTCGACCAGCGAGCGCTGATAGAGCTGCTCGGCTCAGAGGTGGTGCCGAAGCTGGCCGCCTGACCCCGCTCAGCGCACCCGGGTGACCAGTTCGACGAGGCGGAGGATCTGCTGGGTGGCTTCGCTCGGCTGGTTCCCCCGGTCGGCCGCCACCATCAGCGACGGCACCACCTCCTCCAACTCGTCGAGAATGAGCCGGGCGTCGTCGGTATTGGTGGTGAGCAGACGCTCCACCGCCGGAGGCATGCGGTCGGCAAGCCCCGCGGCGAAGGAGGCGAACACGTCGATGCGGTAGCCCTGTTCTTCCCTCACGAACACGGTGCGCGCCGGTCCCTCCCCGGGACGCACCGTGACCGGGCGGAACTCGACGCCCTCTCGCACCACGGGCTCGCCGGCTTCCCCGACGGTTGCTCCCGCCAGGTAGCCGCCGGTGCCCTGGGCGAAGCCAGCCCAGAAGTTCGAAGCCACATGGCTGTCATCATCTTCCAGGGCGTCGGCCACGTCACTGAAGGTGGCACCCTCCGCCAGCGACGCCAGCGCCGCCTGCCCCGGCATGGAGAGGCTTCCGGCGGCCTCGAACTCGGCCCGTTCGAGATGCTCGATGAGTGCCGAGACCGCCCCTTCCGGAGACTCGGCTCCCCCGGGATCCGGAGCCGCCGGCTCCTCACCGGCACAGGCGAAGACGAGAACACCGCCGAGAAAGGCGCTAGCCAGTGTGCGCCTCGACCTCATCGAGCCTGCCCGTGTCCCGAAGCACACGCCGCCGCTCCCGGTCTCCCAGGCCATGCGCCGCCCAGAGCCACGTCAGATAGGAGATCCCGGCCAGCTCCAGTAGCCAACGCCAGGGATCGGAGAGCGCCCGTTCCCAGGCCAGGGGCCAGTACGGGGTCTGGCCCGAGGCGAGTTCGGAGCCGAAGAAAGGCCAGAGAAACACCTGCTGATCCATCCACATCGCGTCCAGGAGGAGGTGGAACAGCCACCCGACCCCTACGGCCATCCATGCCCGACGCCGTCGGCCCCGTCTGGTGAGGACCAAGACCACCGTCATGTAGACGGCGGGAACGAACAAGGAGTGCGACCAGAGCTCGCCGGTCGAGTAGCCCGACAGCAGCAGCGTCCCCAGAGGCAGGTCGACGAGGTCGGGCAGCACCGCTCCGGCGAGGAGAAAACGCAGGTCGACTTTCGGATCGCGAAAGATCCAGCGAAAGAGAAAGAGCGTGGCGCCCAGGTGCCAGAAGAGCATCGCTCACGCCACGAGGATGCGGCGGCAATGGGCGCAACGCGGGATCTCGTCTGAGAATGCCTCCTCCTCCTCGGCGGGTGACAGCGCCATGTGACATCCACCGCAGACCCCGTGGTCGTAGGAGGCGATGGCGACGCCCTCCTTGATGCGGCGGAGCTTGTCGTATAGGTCCATGAGGTCTTCGGAGACGGGAGATGCGGCTTCGGTTTTTCGCTCCTCTTTTCGGGCGATCTCGGCGTCGATCTTCCGCCATTCCTCCTTGATCGCCCTCTCCAGCTCGGCCTTCCTCTCGTTCACGGTGGCCAGCTCGGACTCCAGGTCGGTCACTCTCTGCCGGACCGGGTCGATCTCCTCGAGCATGGCGAGCACCCTCTCCTCTCGGGCGTCCTTCTGCCCCCGCAGGCTCTGCACCTCGAGCCGCATGTGCTCCGTTTCCCGGGCGCTCATCCCCCCGGCGAAGAGCCTGGTCTCGTGCTCCTCGAGTTTCGCCTCCAGCATCTCGAGCTCCCCTTCGGCTTTGTCGAGGTCGAGCTCGATCTGCTTCAGCTCCGCCCTCGCCTCCTCCAGCTCCTCTTCGAGACGCTGCCCCGATTCATGCTCGTTCTTGAACCTCTCGAGCTCGGGAAGGCTCTGTCGCCGTTCCAGGAGCCGGTCGATCTGCGAGTCGAGCTCCTGCACGTCGAGGAGGTCGGCAAGAGTCGGGATCCGCATGGACGCCGAAGGGTAGTTCCGGTCGGGGTGGGGCATTAAGACCAGGTCTGCGGGTCGAGATGGGTGAGGTCGATCACCCGGGCATCCGTCACCTGGCGGACGATTTCGACCAGAGCCTCGAGACCGGGGCGCTCGGTGGCCACGTGGCCCGGATCGGCGATGGCAAGCCCGAGGTCGGCGGCCTCCACGGTGCGATGATGGGAGACGTCCCCGGTGACCAGGGCGTCGGCGACCTCGGCCGCGGCGGGGATGAGATGCGACCCCGAGCCGGGCACCACCGCCACCATCTCCAAGTGGCGGTCCCGGTCGCCGCTGATGCGCAGGCCGGTGTGGCCGAAGGCATCGGAGAGACGGGCGTCGAGGGCGTCGAGGCTGGCCCCGAACTCTCCCACCCGACCGATCTGGCCCGTCCCATCCTCCTCGTCCTCCCCGAATGCCCTGATCTCCCGCAGGTCGAGGAGATGTGCCAGGGCGTCGGCGGCGCCTCCCGGGGCGGCGTCGAAGTCGGTGTGGGTGACCAGCAGGCTCACACCCATGCTGATCAGGCTGAACGCCCGTGATTCGACGGACCTGCCCGCCAATAGGCGATTGGTGGGTGAGAAGAGGAGCGGGTGATAAGTCACCAGGAGGCCGGGGGTGCCTTCGCGTAAGGCGGCAATCACCTCCTCGGTGACCTCATGACAAACCGCCACGGTCTCCACGGAGGCCTGCGGATCCCCGAGCTGTACCCCCACCGGGTCCCATGACGCCGCCTTCTCCGGCCGGGTCTTCTCGGCCAGCGCTCCGGCGATGTCGGCCACTGTGCTCACCGGCTGCGAGATTAAAGCCCAACGTCGCCTTGTGGAGGTGGACCTGGGCGCCCCCGTCCCGCTGACTGGTGCTTCTTCATCCGCTGATCAGGAAGGGACGCGGACCCGCTCCCGAGAGCGCTGGGCGGCGACGCATCCCGGGATGACCACCGAGAAGCAGGCCCCGCCGAGCAATTCGGACTCACGATATTTGGCGCTGCCCCCGTGCGACTCGGCGACCGCCTTCACGACGGAAAGCCCGATCCCGAGGCCCGGCGAGCGGGCATCGAGGCGATGGGCGCCTCTCTCGAACCTCTCCCAGATCATCTCCTGGTAGCGGGTGGGTACCCCGGCTCCGTCGTCGTGGACTTCGATGAGCAGGTCTTCGTCGGTCCGCACCACCAGCTTCACGCGGCTGCCGCCATATCTGACTGCGTTGGAGAGCAGATTGACGAGGAGCTGGCGCACCCGGTCGCCGTCGATGTTGACCACCGCCTCCTGGTCGATCTCGGCCTCCACTCTGGTGGTGCCGCTGTCGATGTCCTGCAGCGACACGCTCACGATATCCGAGATGCGGACTGCACTGATCTCGAGGGGCAGGCCGCGCATCTTCCCCCGGGCAAGCATCACCAGATCGTTGACCAGACGAGCCATGTGCCGGGCCTGTGCGGTGGCCTCCGAGATCATCTCCCGCCGGGCCTCGGCGGGGAATTCGTCACCGTTGTCGTCGAGAAGCGACAGGTAGCCGACCATGGCGGTGAGCGGGGTCCTCAGCTCGTGACTCACCGATGCCACCAGCTCCGATCGCTGCTCGTCGACCCGCTTCCGGTTCCGCCTGATCGCGTACACCTGGCGGAAGAAGATGATGACCACGATCAGGAGGAGTGCGTCGAGGAGGATGGTGTCCTCGCCGCCGGCGGTGGCCGACCGGTATCTGACGACGTGGGTGACGAGGAGCGCCCCCGCCAGCAGGTAGGGC
>JAHWLC010000089.1 GCA_019347585.1 Actinomycetota bacterium
GTGAAGATGGCTCGGTACATGCCCTCATCGGCTCGGTCGGGCTGTTCCATGCGACGGCCTCCCGCTTCTACCTGCACCTCTGCTTCATGCTCCATCCCTACTCACAGGACTGCATCGACGCCTATGTCGAGGCGGGCCTGGCGGGCAAGCAGCTCTCCGAGTACGCCGGTCGCGACCATCAGGCGCAATGGCAGCTCGGCGACCAGCTGTGGAAGCTGGAGATAAGCGGCGATGTCCAGAGCATCCGGGTGCTCAGCGAATCGGCGAGATGATGCTATCTCGCCGCGGGCTCCCGATTCGGTTGCCCAATGCCCCGGAAATCAGGCCCGAAGGTGTCGCCCCAGACGACGGTGGTCGCCAGCCAGATCGCGGTGGCCACCATCAGCAGGGGGAAGCTCCTCGCCACCCAGGGATAGGTCTCCGGGGTGGCGCCGAGCCAACCCCCGAGCACTGCACCCAGGGGCAGGGTGGCCCACCCGATCGCCCTGCTCGCGGTGATCACCCGCCCCAGCATCGACTCCTTGGCGTAGTGCTGGCGAATCGTCGCCAGCGGGACGTTGATCACCGATACTCCGATCATCCAGCCGGCTTGGAGGGCGATAGCCAACAGGCCATAGGTGGTGAACATCAGCGCGAGCATGCAAACGCCGGTGAGTGCCATGCCCGCGGTCATCGCCCTGCCCAGGCCGAGCCGTCGGGTCACGCGGGGTGAGACCAGGGCCCCGACGACACCACCCGCGCCCATGGCGCTGAGCAGGATCCCGATCTCGAGGTCCGTCTCGGTGAGCAACACCACCTCTGCCAGAACGACGATGGTGGCTTCGAAGAAGCCGATCACGAAGTTGGGGATTGCGGACGCGATGGTGGTCACCCGCAACCGGGGCTCGCCGAACACGTACTTGATCCCGTTGGCGGCCTCGGTGAGGAATCCGACCCGCTCGTCCTCACGACTGCGGTGATGGGGCACCCGGCCCACCCAGGCAAGGGAGATCGCCGATATCACGAAAGTGAGGCCGTTGATGAAGAGACCGACCGCAGGCCCGGCGAAGAGCCAGGCGAAGAGCCCGGCCACTGCGGGTCCGATGGCGAAGTTGGCCTGAATGCTGGCGGTGACCCATGAGTTGGCATCGCTGAGTCGGTCCCGGGGGACGATGGCGGGAATCATCGAGTAGAGGGCGCCATCGAAGAGGGTGGTCATCGAGCCGAGGACGAAGGCCATGACGAAGACCGTCCCCATCCCGTAGTTCCCCACCTCGGCAGCCAGGTAGAAGAAGGCACACGCCCGCAACAGGTCGGTGGCGATCATCACCGGGCGGAGATGGAGCCGATCGAGGAGAACCCCGGCGGCCAGCCCGACCAGGAAGGTCGGGGCGAACTCCAGCGCGTATGCGATGGAGAAGTCCAGCGTCTGAGGGCCGATCCCCCGCGACTCCTGGATGTAGTCGATGAGAAGGGGGATGGTGAGCACGGCGACATAGGTGCCGAACTGGCTGATGGTCTGGCCGACCCAGAGCGCGGTATAGCGGGGACCGAGGGAACGCAGCGTCTTGACCGGGTTCACCGCCCGGCAACCTTAACCCTCGGGGCCTAAGTGTCCAGCACTTGTTAGATTCCAGCTGGATGGCCGGCGCCCAGGAGATCCCCGAGCTCACCAGCGAGCTGCTCGACATGTCGCGGGAGTACCTGCGACAAGAGACCATCGAGCCCTTGAAGAATCTGGGAAAGCACGCCGGCTACGGCCTGGGGGCAGCGGCCGTGATATCGATCGGGGGCTTCCTCCTCGCATGGGGCCTCTACTACGGGCTGGTCATGCTCTACCCGGTGGGGGATTGGTTCGTGGTGCTGGCCCGGCTCACCACGGCGGTAGCGGCCGCGATCGCGGCAGGGATATTGGTCTGGAGGATTCAGGATGACGGTTAGCAAGCAAGACATCGAGGCCAAGGCCCGACAGCTCGTCAGCGTGGTCGACGACACCAAGGAGTCGGCGAAGGACAAGGCCATGATCGGGGTGGTGGGCGTGGCCGTCCTCATCGGGGCCGCTTTCCTGTTCGGGCGCAAGCGCGGGTCGCGCAACAAGACGATGGTGGAGGTCTACCGGGTCTGAGGGCCCGGTCAGCTCCTCTTTCGCTTCGGCTTGATGACTTCGATCTCGGGGGCGCCCGCCTTCTTGTGGTGCACCACGATCGCCGAGCCGATCGGCACCTTCTTCCGATAAAGCAGCTCTCTCTTCGGCTCGGTCTTCTGCAGCCAGGCCAGGGCGCTGAGCGCCAGACCGATGAGGAGCTCGGTCCTGTCGCCTCGACGGAGCCCTTTGAGGGTGCGCATCTGTCCGGCGACCCTGGCGTCGGAGTCGCCGAGCACCGCCCTCTGGAGTCTCTCTGAGATGAAGCCCATTTGCCTACCGTTCCCTCGGGACGCGACCATTGAAGCAGGATGCGCAACAGCAGATTCGTCCAGATAACCGTGTGGGTAGTCGTCATCGGGATGGTGTTCGCCCTCCTGGTCGGGGCGATCTCGCTGTTCTGATGCCGTTTGCCGCGGGCGACGCCGCTCTGCTGATCGACGACCAAGGCCGCCACTTCCTCCTCCACCTCGAGGAGGACCGCACCTTCCAATACCACAAGGGCACCGTCGCCCATTCCGAGCTGATCGGGTCCGAGGACGGAACCTGGGTGGAGTCGTCGGGTGGGAACTCTCTTCTCCTCCTCCGGCCCAGATTGGCCGACTACATCCTCAAGATGAGGCGGGGAGCGCAGGTGGTGTATCCCAAGGACCTGGGGCCGATCCTCGTCTACGCCGACATCGGGCCGGGGATGACCGTCCTCGAGGCGGGGACGGGCTCGGGTGCACTCACCCTCGGCCTGGCCCGCGCGGTCGGTCCCAACGGCCGCGTCGTCAGCGTCGAGCGTCGCGACGATCATGCCGCCCAGGCCAGGAAGACCATCGAGCGATGGCACCGGGGAGAGGTCCCCGCCAACATCGAGCTCCGCACCGGCGACGTCTCGGAGGTGGTATTCGAACTCGAGCCCGAAAGAATCGTCCTCGACCTTCCCGAGCCGTGGCACACCGTGGGGGCCGCAGTGGCCGGACAACCGCCCGGAGGCGTGCTCTGCGCATACCTGCCCACCGTTCCCCAGGTGCAGACCACGGTGGAGAGAGCCAGGGACACCGGATCGTTCGCCGAGATCGAGATCATGGAGTTCCTCCTCCGTGAATGGAACGTCTCGGGCCGGTCGGTGCGCCCCGAGCATTCGATGGTGGGGCACACTGGTTTCCTGGTATTCATGAGAAAGACCCAAAGAACCCCAGGGAGATGACGATATTGGTAACCCGAGGAACTAGCCGGGGTCATTCGTATACTGGCCGGAGGCCACCGAAAGCCAGGAGGTAGCCGTGGACGAAGGCCGCAACAAGGAGGACGCCGCCCAGCTGCGCAAAGTCGTGGCGGCGCTCGAGGAAGAGATCGGCTTCCTGCGACGCCGTGTCCGCGAGGCCCCGGGTCGGGTCGAGGAGCTCGAGTCCGACCTCACCAGACTGCGGGACCGCCTCGACCGGTCGGTGGCCCAGAACGACAAGCTCTCCCACCTCCTCGAGGAGGCCCGGGAGCAGCTCGGCGTCCTCCGCGAGGAGGTCGAGAAGCTGACCACCCCGCCCAACAACTTCGGCACCGTTCTCCAGGTCAACCCCGACGGGACGGTCGACGTGGCCACCGGCAACCGCAAGCTCCGGGTGGCCGCCCAGCCGTCGGTGGAGGTCAAGCAGCTCCAGATCGGCCAGGAAGTGCTGCTCAACGAGGCGTTCAACATCATCGACGTCCGCTTCTTCGAGCCCTCAGGAGACGTGGTCCGGGTCAGAGAGGCGCTCCCCGACGGCCGGATCGTGGTGATCGCCCATGCCGACGAGGAGAGGGTGCTCAATCGTTCCGACGCCATGGCCGACGCTTACCTCCGAGCCGGTGACTTCGTCCGGATCGACTCGAAGACCGGTCTCATCCTGGAGAAGATGGAGCGTCCCGAGGTCGAGGAGCTCGTCCTCGAGGAGGTCCCCGACATCACCTACGAGCAGGTCGGTGGTCTCGCCGAGCAGATCGAGCAGATCCGGGACACCGTCGAGCTTCCCTACCTGCACCGCGACCTGTTCAAGGAGTACGAGCTCGAGCCGCCCAAGGGCATCCTCCTCTACGGCCCGCCCGGCTGCGGGAAGACACTGATCGCCAAGGCGGTGGCGAACAGTCTGGCCAAGAAGGTCTCGACCCGGACCGGCGATCCCGACGTGCGCTCCTACTTCCTCAACGTCAAAGGTCCCGAGCTGTTGAACAAGTGGGTCGGGGAGACCGAGCGCCAGATCCGGCTCATCTTCCAGCGGGCAAAGGAGAAGTCGGACGAGGGGGTTCCGGTGATCGTCTTCTTCGACGAGATGGACTCTCTGTTCCGCACCCGCGGTACAGGGATCAGCTCGGACGTCGAGTCGACCATCGTCCCCCAGCTGCTCTCCGAGCTCGACGGGGTGGAGTCCCTCAAGAACGTGGTGGTCATCGGCGCCTCCAACCGCGAGGACCTCATCGACCCGGCCATCCTCCGTCCCGGTCGTCTCGACGTGAAGATCAAGATCAACCGGCCCGACCCGACGGCGGCTCGCGAGATCTTCCGCATCTACCTCAGCGATGCCACCCCCCTCGCCGAGGCCGACATGGAGGGGTCGGGCCTCCCCACCGACGAGCACATCGAGGCCATGATCGACGAGACGGTGGAGACCATGTACTCCGAGGACGCAGAGAACAAGTTCCTCGAGGTCACCTATGCCAGCGGCGACCGCGAGATCCTCTATTTCAAGGACTTCGCCTCGGGAGCCATGATCGAGAACATCGTGCGGCGGGCCAAGAAGGACGCCATCAAGCGGCAGATCGCCGGCGGCCCCCCCGGGGTCAGCAAGGAGGACCTGCTCGTCGCCATCAAGCAGGAGTTCAGGGAGCACGAGGATCTGCCCAACACCACCAACCCCGACGACTGGGCCAAGATCTCGGGCAAGAAGGGCGAGCGCATCGTCTATGTCCGCACCCTGGTCGGCGGGGACGACGAGAGCCGGCTCATCGAGAAGGTCTCGGGCGGCCAATACCTCTGATGGCTGTCCACAAGGTGGCCGGCACCGAGACCGAGTACGGGATCGTGGTGCGCGGAGACCCGGGCTTCAACCCCGCAGTCGCCTCGTCGCTCGTGGTCAACAGCTTTCCCGGTGCTCGGGTCAAGGTGCAGTGGTCATACGAGGAGGAGACCCCAGGGCGGGACGCCCGCGGCTTCGGGCACGACAGCTACGGCCTGGTCGACCCCGAGGGGGCGGTGGTCAACTCGGTGCTGGCCAACGGAGCCCGGCTGTACGTCGACCACGCTCACCCCGAGTACTCCGCCCCCGAGTGCTACGACCCCCTCGAGGCCGCCCTCTACGACAAGGCGGGGGAGTGGGTCATGCACTCCGCCTCGAAGGCGGCCACCGAAGTAGCCGGCAAGCGGGTCTCCCTCTACAAGAACAACTCGGACGGCAAGGGCAACTCGTAT
>JAHWLC010000008.1 GCA_019347585.1 Actinomycetota bacterium
GGTCCTGGAGTTTCCCTTCCCCGCCTGGGCCACCCGGGCGTCCGAGGCGGTCCCTCCCGTCGAGGGGACCGGGGAGGAAGACCCCTTCCAAGGTCTCTAGGCACGCTCCCGGGATCTGTCGGGGTCGGTCCTTACGATCTCGGGTGTGAGGATCTTGCACACCTCCGACTGGCATGTGGGCCGCCGCATCCGGGGAAGGGACCGCAGCGAAGAGCACCGGGCGGTCCTCCACGAGCTGGTCCTCCTCGCCGACGAGGCCGCGGTGGACCTCACCGTGGTAGCGGGCGACCTGTTCGACACCGCCTCCCCGACGCCGGCGGGTGAGCAGATCGTGTGGAAGACGCTTCTCGACCTCTCCGACCTCGGCCCCGTGCTGGTGGTGGCGGGCAACCACGACAACCCCGCCCGGCTCGATGCGGTGTCTCCGGTTCTCGACCGGGCCGGGGTGATGGTCATAGGGAGCCCCTGCTCCCCGTCAGAAGGGGGGGTGGTCCAGCTTCCCGCACTCGGGCTGAGGGCGGCGATGCTGCCCTTCGTCTCGCAGCGGGGAATCGTCAGCGCCGAGGACATCATGGGCCTCGACCCGGACCGGCACGGGGGGAAGTACGAGGACCGGATGCGGCGGATCATCGAGTCGCTCACCGGGGAGATGACCACCGATACGGTGAACATCGTCGTCGGTCACGTCTCGGTCCACGGGGCGGAGGCGGGAGGGGGGGAGCATGTCTTCGACTATGCCGTCCCCACCTCGGTGTTCCCGGGGCATCTCTCCTACGTGGCCCTCGGTCACTACCACCGTCAGCAGAAGATGCCTCACTCCGCCCCGGTCTGGTACTCGGGATCGCCCCTGCAGCTCGACTTCGGCGAGGTGAGCGACCACAAGGGCGCGCTCCTGGTCAAGGCCGAGCCGGGACGTCCCGCTGCCGTGGAGGAGCTGCCCCTTCGCTCGGGTCGCCGGCTCATGGAGCTCAAGGGGACCCTCGAGCAGGTCCTGGCCCGTGCCGACGAGGCCGAAGGCGCCTACGTGAAGGTGATCCTCCAGGAGAGCGCTCGGGTGGGCCTCGCCGACGAGGTGAGAGATGCCGTCCCGGGGGCAGTCGACGTCGTCCTGAGGACCACCGACCCTGCCCGGCTCGACCGGGAGCCGCGACGCTCGCTGCAGCGAACCGAGGCATTTCACCGTTATCTCCGAGATCGCGGAGTCGACGACCCCACCCTCGAGAAGCTGTTCGCCGAGCTCCTCGACGAGGTGGCATCGGCACCATGAGGCCGATCCGCATAGAGGCAGAGGGATTCCTGGCCTACAAGGACCGGGTGACGGTCGACTTCAGCGACGTCGAGTTCTTCTCACTCACCGGGCCCACCGGATCCGGCAAGTCGAGCCTCATCGACGCCATGGTCTTCGCCCTGTACGGCCGGGTGCCTCGTCTCGGCGGCAAGGCCGTAGCCCCCGCGATCAAGGCTGGAGCCGATCGGGCCCGGGTGCGCTTCTTCTTCGAAGCCGACGGTGTCGTGTACGACGCCACCCGCATGGCGGAGAGGACCTCCAGCGGCGGCGCCACCGTCAGGGAGGCTCGTCTCCAGCGTGGCGATACCGTTCTCGCCGGCCGTCCCGGTGACGTCACCGCCGCAGTCGAGGAGCTGTTGCGGTTGAGCTTCGACGATTTCACCCGGACCGTGGTGTTGCCCCAGGGTGACTTTGCCCGCTTCCTCAAGGACCCTCCGCGAGAGCGTCAGGAATTGTTGCGCACCCTGCTCGGCCTGGACGTTCTCGTGGAGGTGAGGGAGCTCTCCAAGACCCGGACCGCGGTCGCCAGCGACCGAGCCGAGCGGGCGAGACGCTCTCTCGAATCCCTCGATCTCCCCGACGAAGAGACGCTTGCGGCCGCGGTGGCACATCGCGACGCTCTCCAGGCACTCTCGGTGGACGTCGCCGAGCGGGAGAGATCTCTCCTCGGGCTCGGCCTCGCCGCGGAGACGGCACGGACTCGCCACAGCAGTCTCGCCGATGCCGCGGCGAGACTGGATCGTATCGAGGCGCCGCCCCGCCTCGAGGAGCTGGAGAGTCTCGCCGCCGATGCCCGATCCCGATTCACCGAGGCGGAGGAGTCTCATCGCAGTGCGGCCGAGAGGCTCGAACAGCTCCAGGCCAAGACTCGAGCTCTGCCGTCACCGGACCAGGTCGCGGGTTGGAAACGGGCCCTGAGCCGTCTCCACGAGATCGAGGACCGGCTCGAGCACGACTCTTTGGCCGCGGCGCGAGCAACGCTCGCCGAGGCCGAATCGCGGCTGGAGTCGGCGTTGGCTCGACTGGGCCGGGCGCGCGAGGAGGTGACGGCGGCACGCCGGGAGCACTCGGCTCATCTCTTGGCCGCCGGCCTCGAGCCGGGCCGGCCATGTCCGGTGTGCGCCACGGAGGTCTCGGAGGTCCCCATTCTCGGCGGGGTGCCTGCCGTGGAGCGCGTGGAGGCAGCAGAGAAGGCCGCCGAGGACGCGGTCGCCAGTCTTCGCGGCGAGACCGAGGAGGCTCGTGCGGCCGTGGTCGCCGCGGAGACTGCCCGCTCCGCCCTGTTGGAGCAGCGGGAATCGCTACAGGCGGAGCTTGCCACGGCACCGGGCTCCGATGAGCTCGAGAGGGTCGAAGCCCAGGTGACGGATCTTCAGGCATCTCTCGAGACTGTCGGGGAGCTGGTCAGGCGCACCGAAGCCGACACCAAAGCCGCCGGGAAAGAGCTGGAAGAGGTGGCCGAGGCCTCCCGCCGGGTGGCCAAGCGGTTGACGGAGGCTCAGCTGACGGTCGCCGATCTGGACCCACCCGTGCCCGATGCCGACGACGTCACCGTCCAGTGGAAAGAGCTGATGGTCTGGCGAGACCAGAGCAGGGAGCGGCTCCAATCCGACATGGAGCTCGCCCGGGAGGCGCTGGCCGAGACGGAGGCACACGTCAAAGAGGCGCGTCAGGAGTTGCTCGCCGACCTGGAGAGACACGGCCTCGAGCCCGTCGAGCCGTTCGCGGCGCAGTTGGCAGGCGCCTTGCAGACGGCGCGCTCCACCGTGGAGCGCTATCAGAGGTCCGCGGAGGAGGCGGTGGCCCTGACCGGTGAGATCGAAGCGTCGATGGCATCGGCTGCGGTTGCAAATGCGCTTGCCAACCATCTGAGGTCCAACGGATTCGAGCAATGGCTCATGGCGGGAGCGCTCGCCGATCTGGTCGACGGGGCCAACGACCTGCTCCGGCAGCTCTCAGACGGCGGTTACTCCCTTCAATCCGACGATTCGGGAGGCTTCTCGATCATCGACCACCGCAATGCCGACGAGACACGGCCCATCTCCACGCTTTCGGGAGGGGAGACGTTCCAGTCGTCGTTGGCACTGGCCCTCTCGCTGGCCGAGACGCTGGCCGCCCAGGGGAATGCCAAGCTCGAAGCCGTGATCATCGATGAGGGATTCGGTTCCCTCGACACCGACGAATCACTGGACATCGCCGGCTCGGTGCTCGAGAACCTCACAGGAGGCGGCCTGATGGTCGGGGTCATCACCCATGTCAAGGAGTTGGCCGCTCGGGCAGCCGTTCGCTACGAGGTGATACGCGAGCCCACCGGAGCGAGAGTGAGGCTGGTCTCGTGAGGTTCACCGTCGAAGCGTGGGACTCCGACTACGGGGCGCCCACCGACCCCGAGCTGGCCGACGCCAGCCAGCACGTCGACCCCACCGTCGAGCTCCGCAGCGAGGAGTGGAGGCCGCTCCTCTCGGACGCCGACGCGGTCGAGGACATCCTCTTCGTGGACGGGGTGCGTCGCGTCGACGCCACCCTGTGGATCGAGCAGCCCCCCGACTTCCCCGGGTTCGCCCTCGCCGCCACCTACGCCGCCGGGGCGGTGAGATGCGACGCCAGGGCGGTCATCGAGGAGGCCAGGGTGGAGCGGGGCCTGTTCACCTCGGCGCCTGCGGATGCGGTCGACAGCGCAGTGGGGAGCTATGAGGTGAAAGCGACCAAGGGCACCACGCCCGAGGAGCTGTGGCTCGGCATCCAACAGCGCATGGGTGACCTCGAGGCTGCGGTCAGCCGCTCCACGGGGGGCGCCGACCTGGTGGTGGTGGACGGCCCCCTCTCCCATGCCCGGGAGATCGAGAACGCCGTCGGCTACATCAAGACCCAGAAGGTGCAGTACCTGCCCCTCGAGCTGCGTCAGGTGCTCACCGCCCTCCCTGCCGGTTACCGGACGCCGCTCTTCCTCACCACTACTTCCTGGAGCCGCTTCTCCTGGTATCTCCGGCTGGCCAACCACTCCGGCCCGGCAGGCGGCCTGGTGCGTTGTGAGATCGACGCCGACACCACCGCGGCCGGGGCGGCGCGGGTCGCCGCCCGGGTCAGCGCCACCCTCCCCCGCTACGCCTCCCATCGCCACAAGGACCCCCGGGCTCCCCAGAACCTCTATCCCATCGGGGGCCTGGAGCGGGAGCTGAGGCATCGGCTGGGCGACCGGGAGATGGCGATCAGGGCGCTGCGCCGCGCCTCCGTGGCGATCCCGGCGGGTTATAGGGGTTGAGGTAGTCGGGTACGGCTACTCCGTCCTCGAGGTCCTCCGCCGGTTCGGCTCCCCGGCGCGCCCCCTGATCCGGATCTTCTCGGTCAGGGCCGCTCACCCTCGGCTCGTGCCTCTCGGGTCATCAGGCTGAGCACGGCTTCCCTGGGGTGGACCCCCTCGTAGAGCACCTTGCCCACGTGCTCGGCGATGGGCATCTCCACGTCGGAGGCTGCGGCCATGTCGAGCACCGAGCGCGTGGTCTTCACCCCTTCCGCCACCATTCGCATCTCGGCGACGACGTCCTCGAGGGACCTGCCTTTGGCCAAAGCCACCCCGACCCGGTGGTTGCGGCTCTGGGACGAACAGCAGGTGGCGATGAGGTCTCCCGTCCCGGCAAGCCCGGCAAATGTCTCGGGACGGCCTCCGCGGGCCATCCCCAGCCTGGTCAGCTCGGCGAGAGCCCGCGTGATGAGGGTGGCCCGGGTGTTGTCGCCGAACCCGAGGCCGTCGGACATGCCGGCGGCGATGGCCATAACGTTCTTGAGGGAACCGGCCAGCTCGCACCCGATCACGTCCTGGTTGGTGTAGACCCTGAAGCTGGGGCCCATGAACAGCTCCTGGACGAGCCGTGCCTCTCGGGGCTCGGGGAAGGCTGCGACTGCCGCCGTGGGCTGCCCTGCTGCGATCTCACCGGCGAGATTGGGCCCGGTGAGAACGCCGACACGTGCGGGAGGCAGCTCGGGGGCGACATCGGAGACGACGCCGGTCATTGTGGCCATCGTCCCTTGCTCGATCCCCTTGGTGAGGGACACCACGATGGCGCCCTCCTCGATCAGCGGCGCGACCCGAGTGAAGACCTCGCGGAAACCGTGCGAAGGGACCGCCATCACCACCGCCTCCGCGTCGGGGACCGCCGTTTCGAGGCCGGCGGTGGCCCTCAGCTCGGGAGGGAGCTCGACATGCGGCAAGTAGTCGGGATTGCGTCGGTCGGCCGAGATGGCCTCGGCGAGCTCGCCCCGCCGGGCCCAGAGGACTGTTTCCACATGCGGCGCGAGCAGGGCGGCCGCGGTGGTTCCCCAGGAGCCGGCGCCGATCACGACGATTCGCGAGATGGAGTCGGTCCCAGGCATCTTCCGGCTGGCGACGCTAGTGGCCCGTCGAGCCGCCCTGGGGCGTACCCCTAACCTGCGCCGCCGTGAGGTTGTCGATTGGGATCGTCGGTCTGCCCAACGCCGGCAAGTCCACTCTGTTCAACGCCCTCACCAACGCAGGCGTCCTCGCCGCCTCCTACCCGTTCGCCACCATCGATCCCAATGTGGGCGTGGTTCCCGTCCCCGATCCGCGTCTCGAACGCCTCGCCGAGCTCTCCGGATCGGCGAGGGCCACTCCTGCCACCGTCCGCTTCGTCGACATCGCCGGCCTGGTCAGAGGGGCGAGCCAGGGCGAGGGGCTGGGCAACCGCTTCCTCGCCAACATCAGGGACGTCACCGCGATCTGCCATGTGGTGCGGGCCTTCACCGCGCCGGCGGTCGCCCACGTCGAGGACGAGGTCGACTCGTTGCGGGATGTCGAGACCGTGGAAGCCGAGCTGGCGCTCGCCGATCTGGAGACGGTGGAGCGGCGGATCCAGCGCGTGGAGAAGGAGGCCACCGCCGACCCTCGTCTCCGGCGGTCCGTCGAGATCCTGGCCAGGGCCGAGGAGGTGCTGGGCAGTGGCGGGCTGGTGGTCCACGACCCGGTGCTGTCGGGGCGCGGCGACGAGCTGGCGGACCTCTTCCTGCTGACGGCCAAGCCGATCATCTACGTCTTCAACGCCGACCAGGCCCTGCTCGAGGACGAGGAGAGGAGGGCGGTCCTCGCCGACGCGGTTGCCCCCGCCGAGGCGGTCTTCCTCGACGCCGACCTCGAGGCCGAGATCGCCGCGCTCGACCCTGCCGAGACCACGGAGATGCTGGAGAGCCTGGGGATGGAGGAGCCGGGGCTGGACAGGGTGGTGCGGGCGGCGTTCCGCGCCCTCGACCTGCAGACGTTTCTCACCAGCAACCCCACCGAGACGCGGGCCTGGACCGTGCCGGCCGAAGCCACCGCGGTGGAGGCCGCCGCGGAGGTCCACACCGATTTCGCCAGGGGCTTCATCGCCGCCGAGGTCATCGACTACGAGAAGCTGGTGGAGGCGGGGTCCTGGCAGGCGGCGAAGGCCCGCGGGGAGGTCCGCACCGAGGGCCGCGACTATCGGATGCGCCCCGGCGACGTCGTCGAGTTCCGATTCAATCTCTGATCTCCCCGCTAAGTTCGCACCGTGTTCATACTGGCGGCCGAGGGCTCGCTCGCACCGCTGAGCGAGCACGAGGTCCTCGTATTCCTGGTCCAGCTGGTGCTGCTCGTCGGAGTGGCCCGTCTCTTCGGCTGGCTGATGAAGAGTGTCGGACAGCCGCCGGTGGTCGGCGAGCTGCTCGCCGGGGTCGTCCTCGGCCCCAGCGTCTTCGGGCGGGTCGCCCCGGACTCGTTCCAGTGGGTGTTCCGCGAGGCCACCGTGACCTCGGTCGTGTTCGGCATGGCCTGGTTGGGGGTGATCGTGCTCATGGTGGTCATCGGATTCGAGACCGATCTGGCGATCATCAACCGTTATCGGAGCGCAGCCCTCTCCGTGGCCGCCGGAGCGCTCCTCCTCCCGTTGGCGGCGACTACCGCCCTCGCCTTCGTCGTCCCGGAGTCGTTCATCGGGGAGGGCTTCGATCGGACCATCTTCGCCGGGTTCTTCGCCCTGGCTCTCTCGGTGTCGGCCCTGCCGGTGGTGGCCAAGATCCTCCAGGACCTGGGTTTCCTCCGGCGCAACTTCGGCCAGATCACCCTGGCTGCGGGGATGACCATGGATTCCGCCGGGTGGCTGGTGCTCGCCGCCCTCTCCGGCATCGCCCTGGAGGGCTTCCGCCCCGATCGCCTCGCCTTCTCGTTCGGAGGGCTGGTGGTGTTCATCATCCTCGGCTTCACGGTCATCCGGTGGCTCCTCGATCGGCTGTTCAGATTCGTGATGGCTGCCGGATCCTCCACTACCGCCGCGTTGTCGATCACCCTGGTGGCCGCCCTGCTCGGAGGGGCGGTAACCCAGGCGCTGAACCTCGAGGCGATCCTCGGCGCCTACCTGGTCGGGATCCTGCTGGCCGGTCTCCGCCATCAGCTCCCTCAGGTCCGGTCGATCCTGGAGACCATGACCGCGGCCCTCTTCGCCCCGATCTTCTTTGCCTTCTCCGGGCTGCGGGTCGATATCGGTTTGCTCGACACCGGCACGGTGGTGATCTGGACGGTGGGCCTGATCGGGTTGGCGGTGGTGGCGAAAGTGCTGGGCACGGTCATCGGGGGATTCTTCGCCGGCGTTCGAGGCAGAGAGGCGCTGGCTCTGGGCGCCGGTCTCTCCGCACTGGGGGCAATGGGAGTGGTGGTGGCCATCGTCGCTCTGAACATCGGTGTGGTGAGTCCGACCGGGTACACGGTGATGGTGCTGGCCGCACTGGTCACCTCCCTTCTCGCCCCCCAGTTGCTCAAGCTGGTGGTCAGCGGGTGGGAGGTCCCGGCGGAGGAGGCGCAACGGCTCGAGGCGGAGGAGCTCAAGGAGACGAGCGAGATACTCGGCGCGGACAGGGTTCTGATCCCCACCCGGGGCGGGGCCAACAGCCGCTACGCCGCGCAGCTGGTCAAAGCGGTGTTCCCCGAGGCGGAGGTGACCGTGCTGGTGGTCGATCTCGCCAAGCCGCGCTCGTGGGCCCGGCTGCTCCGCCCGAAGGTGGAGGGAACCCCGGCCGATCCTTCCGATGTCCTCTCCCAGGTCCCGGAGGCGAGGATCATCAACCGCATCGATCGCGACCCGGCGGCGGCCATCGCCCGGGAGGCCGCCCTGGGCTACGACCTGTTGGCCATGGGCGCCACCGAGTCCGGGGAGGGCACCTTCAGCAGCGTCATCGACCGGGTGCTGGCCGGCGTCGAGATCCCCTCGGTGGTGGTCCGCTTTCCCGCCGATCAGCGTCCCTCCGATGGCCTCCCCGACCGGGTGCTGGTGCCGGTCACCGCCACCCGCTCCACCCGGGCAGCCGAGGAGCTCGCCTATTCGGTGGCCAAGGCGGCCGGCGGGCGCACCTTCGCCCTGCACGTGGTCAACCGTCCCGAGGGACAGGGGATGATGCTCGAGGGGCCCGCGATCGAGGAGGGGATGCAGGCGGGCCAGGAGCTGGTGGCGGCGGCCGCCCGGTTCGGAGACAAGCTGGGGGTGGCCGTGGACACCGGGGTGCGGGTCGCTCCCAACGCCGAGGAGGAGATCGTCCAGTTCGCCAACTCCGGTGCCTTCGACCTCCTCGTCATCGGGGCCAGCACCCGGGCCCTGACCGACCGGCCCTTCTACGGCCACCGGGTCTCCTACATCCTCTCCGAGGCCAGGCTTCCCGTCGCCGTTGTCAGCCTTCCCCCCACCCCGACCCCGAGGCCTCCGGCGCACTGACCCGGCCAACTCCGTGGCCGGCTTATCATGGGGTCCGCTGCTAAAGCCGCCGGGAGAGCCTCGCTGGAGGCGCCGAAGGGGCAACTCCTTCCCGGAAACTCTCAGGCATTCGGACCGTGCGGCCCAGGCGAGGCTGGAGCTCTGGCGACAGCGGGGAAGGGCAAGGCGACGAGGAGACGACCATGGCCCAACCGCACGAGAGATTCGCAGAGCGCCACATCGGGCCCCGCCCCGGCGATATCGAGAAGATGCTGGCCACGGTGGGGGCCGCCGACCTCGACGATCTGGTCACCCAGATCATCCCGGGCTCGATCTTCGACACCGCCCTCGACCTCCCCGAGGCGGTGACCGAGCCGGAAATAGTGGAGATCCTCTCCCGGATCGCCTCCCGCAACGAGGTGATCCCGTCCTTGATCGGGCTCGGCTACCACGACACCATCACCCCCCCGGTGATCCAGCGCAACGTGCTGGAGAATCCCGCCTGGTACACCGCTTACACCCCCTACCAGCCGGAGATCTCCCAGGGCAGGCTGGAGGCCTTGCTCAACTTCCAGACCATGGTGTCGGACCTCACCGGTCTCGACATAGCCAACGCGTCGCTCCTGGACGAGCCCACCGCCGCCGCCGAGGCGATGGCGATGGCGCGGCGTCTCGCCGAGGGCGACCGATCCGTCTTCTACATCGATCCCGACACCCACCCGCCCACCGAGGCGGTGATCCGGACCCGCGCCGAGGCGGTGGGAGTGGAGGTGAGGCACCTGGACTACGACGCCGATCCCGAGGAGGCCTTCGGCATTTTGCTCCACTACCCGGGCTCGAGCGGTGCCATCCCCGACCATCGGGCGACGGTGGGCCGGTTCAAGGAGGCCGGTGCGATCGTGGCGGTGGCCACCGACCTGCTGGCACTGACCCTGCTCAGCCCACCGGGGGAGTGGGGGGCGGATATCGCCGTCGGATCCTCACAGCGGTTCGGCGTGCCTCTGGGTTACGGCGGGCCCCACGCCGGGTTCATCGCCACCCGGGAGGACCATGTCCGCAATCTGCCCGGGCGTCTCGTCGGGGTGGCCCATGACAGCGAGGGCCGTCTCGCCTACCGGCTCGCCCTGCAGACCAGGGAGCAGCACATCAGAAGGGAGAAGGCCACCTCCAACGTGTGCACGGCCCAGGTGCTGCTCTCGGTGATCGCCGGTCTCTACGCCTGCTGGCACGGGCCGGACGGTCTGGAGAAGATCGCCCGAAGGGTCCACGGCCTCACCACCACTCTGGCCGCCTCGCTGAGAGCGGCCGGGCACACCCTGGCCAACGAGACCTGGTTCGACACCATCACCGTGGAGACACCGGGCCAGGCCGCTCGGGTCATCGCAGACGCACTCGAAGCCGGCGTCAACCTGGGCCGGGTCGACGACGACCAGGTTCGCATCGCGCTCGACGAGACCACAGCCCCCGCCCTGGTCGAGGTGGTCCTCTCGGTGTTCGAGGCCCGACCGGCGGAGGGCGGCGAGCACGACCCAATCCCTTCCCATGCGGTGCGGGAGACGGCCTACATGAACCATCCCGTCTTCAGCCGGTACCACTCGGAGACGGAGATGCTGCGTTATCTGCGGAGGCTGGCCGACAAGGACCTCGCCCTGGACCGCACCATGATCCCGCTCGGATCGTGCACGATGAAGCTGAACGCGACGACCGAGATGGTGCCGATCACCTGGCCCCGGTTCTCGCGAATCCACCCCTATGCCCCGGTGTCACAGGCCGCCGGCTATCTGGAGCTCATCGAGGATCTCGCCGGGTACCTGGCCTCGATCACGGGGTACGACGCGGTCTCCCTCCAGCCCAACGCGGGATCGCAGGGGGAGCTGGCCGGGCTGCTCGCCATCGCCGCCTATCACCGGGACCGGGGGCAGGGAAATCGCGACGTCTGCCTGATACCGGCATCGGCGCACGGGACCAATGCCGCATCCGCGGTGATGGCGGGAATGCGGGTCGTGGTGGTCGCCACCGACGACAACGGCAACGTCGACCTGGAGGACCTTGCCGTCAAGGCGGAGCAAAACGCCGAGGAGCTGGCGGCGGCGATGCTCACCTATCCCTCCACCCACGGCGTCTTCGAGCACGGGATCCGAGAGCTGATCGAGATCGTCCACCGGCACGGGGGGCAGGTCTACGTCGACGGGGCCAATCTCAACGCCATGGTCGGTCTTGCCCGCCCCGGAGATTTCGGTGCCGACATCGGGCATCTCAACCTGCACAAGACCTTCACCATCCCTCACGGGGGAGGCGGCCCGGGCGTGGGCCCGGTTGGGGCGGCCTCCCATCTCGCCCGCTACCTCCCCAACCACCCCCTGTTGGCGGAGGCCGGCCCCGAGAACGGCATCGGCCCCATCTCCGGCGCTCCCTTCGGCTCGGCGGGGATCCTCCCCATCCCCTACGCCTACATCCGGCTGATGGGCGCCGACGGTCTCCGCCAGGCCAGCCGGGTCGCCCTCCTCTCCGCCAACTACATCGCGCGCCGTCTCGACCCCTATTTCCCGGTCCTCTACACCGGAGAGGGGGGAAGGGTCGGCCATGAGTGCATCATCGACATCCGCCCCATGGCCAGGGAGACGGGGGCAAACGCCGAGCACGTGGCGAAACGTCTCGCCGACTACGGCTTCCACGCCCCCACCCTCGCCTTCCCGGTCGCCGGGACGCTCATGATCGAGCCCACCGAATCGGAGAGCCTCGAGGAGCTCGACCGGTTCTGCGAGGCGATGATCTCCATCAGGGGCGAGGGCGACCGAATCGCGGCCGGGGAGTGGCCCCGTGACGACAACCCGCTGGTGAGGGCGCCCCATACCGCCGAGGACATCGCCGCCGACGGCTGGAACCGCGCCTACTCCCGGCAGGATGCCGCCTACCCGGTCGCCGCGCTGCGCGGCTCGAAATACTGGCCTCCGGTGGGCCGCATCGAGGGGGCGGCGGGCGATCGCAACCTGCTCTGCTCCTGCCCGCCGCTCGACGCCTACGCCTGAGCCTCCAGATCGTTCGAACCTTGACATTCCCCGGAGCGATGGGATCGTGATGTGAGGCGGGTGCTCCCCCCGCAGTCGAGAAGCGCTCGAGATCAGGTGAGACAGTGCGGTTCCCAGGCCAGATAAGGCTTCCCGATATCGACCATCCGGCGATACCGGCCACGTTCGTGGTCGACGACGCCCAAGCGGAGATATTCCTCGACGAGGAATCGCTCGGCCGATGGTCGCTGTACGACGTCCACGCCCGCCGTCTCGTCTCCAGCGCGTTCGAAGTCGATCTCGGGGACGAGGAGATCGTCTTCCTGGCGGACGACCCGATCGACTTCGCCTACCAGGGGGTGGAGCACATGGCCAAGGCCTGGGCCCGCTTCAAGGCCATGCGACTGCCCCGCAGGATGATCTCGGTGTCGATGTCGAGGCGCGACACCGCCCCCTCCCGGATCGGCGAGCTCCGCACCCTCATGGAGGAGAACCTCCGGGTCACGGAGAGCCAGGCCGGGGAGCCCGCCGAGGAGCTGGGAGCGGCTCCCGTTCCCTCTGCCCGCTGGACCCCGCCCCCACCGGCCCCCGCGCCGGATGCGCCGCTCACCGAGGACGCCGGGCTCGCTCCCGCACCTCCTTCCGACACTGAGCAGCTGGAAAGACAGCGTCTCGAGCTCGAGGCGGCGCGGTCGAAGCTCGAGGAGGAGAGGCGAAGGCTGGAGGAGGAGCGTCTCGAGGCCCTCCGCCACGAGGAGGAGCGCCGCGAGGCGATCGCCGAGGAGATGGAGGCGCTGGAGCAGAAGCGCCGCGACGCGGAGCGGCTGCTCGAGCTGGAGAGAGCCGAGGCGGCCCGGCTGGAGAAAGCCGCCGAGGAGGCCGCCCGCCTGGAGGAGGAGCGCCGCCGCCTCGAGGAGACGCGGGCTGAGGTCGACCGCGCCGAGGAGGAGCGCAAGGAGGAGCTGCGCGCCGAGGTGGAGCGTCTCGAGGCCGAGCGGCTGGAGGCTGTGCGCGCCGAAGAGGAGCGGCAGTCTGAGATCCGGGCGGAGATGGAGCGTCTCGAGGTAGAGCGGCTCCAGACCCTCCGCGAGGAGGAGGAGCGCAAGGAGGAATTGCGCGCCGAGATGGATCGTCTCGAGGCGGAGCGAGAGGAGGCTGCTCGGGCCGAAGAGGAGCGTCAGTCCCAGATCCGCGCCGAGGAGGAGCGGCTGCGGGACCTACGCGAGCAGACCGAGGCCCGTCTCGAGGCGGAGCGGGTCACCGTCGAACTCGCTGCCGAGCCCGTCGAGCAGGAGCCGGAGAGGATGGGGGAGGCCCCGGAACGGGCCGTCGCCGAACCCGACCTCTGGGACCTCGAGCCGGAGCCAGACCTGGAGCCTGCCGGGGCCCGTCAGCCGGAACCGGCGATGGCCGGGGCCGCCCGGGAGCGATCGGGTCTGATGGGGGCGGTGAAGTCGGCCTTCGCCCGAGGGGGCCGGACCCACGAGCACGTCTTCGTGGAGGCCGCCGGGGGCCTGGGGATCGTCCGCTACGTCTGCGAGGAGTGCGGGCACGTCTCCATCTCGGTCAGCGACTGACATCGGGGTCCCGCCGGTACTCTCCACCGGGTGCCCGACATACGGCCCCTCGTGCTCTCCGGTGGCTCCGGTACCCGGCTGTGGCCCCTTTCCACCAGCGGATTGCCCAAGCAGTTCGCCGACCTCCTCGGTGAGAGGTCGCTCTTCGAGCGGACCCTGGAGCGTCTGGCTGCGGCGCTGCCCCCGGTCATAGTCGCCGGAGCGAGTCACGCCCATCTCGTCGAGGAGGCCTGCAACCGGGCGGGAGTGCGGCCCCATCTGGTGATCCTCGAGCCCGCCGGTCGGAACACCGCCCCCGCCTGCGTCGCCGGGGCGCTGTCCGCCGATCCCGGTGACGTCCTCGTCATCCTCCCCTCGGACCATCTCATCGCCGACACGGAGAGCTTTCGCGCCACCGTCGACGAGGCCGCCCGCCATGCCGAGCAGGGGAGCATCGTCGTCTTCGGGATCACGCCGGACCGTGCGGAGACGGGGTTCGGCTACATCCGGGC
>JAHWLC010000090.1:0-2200 GCA_019347585.1 Actinomycetota bacterium
TCTCGCCGCGCTCTTATCAGCTGACGCATCCGGTTCAACGGCGAGTCGTCATGGCGAAGCTGATACTCGACCGTCTGGTGATCGGGCCTGGGCTCGGCAACCAACCAGGCGGTGTCGGCCTCCGTGAAGCCGTGCCCGGGATGGGTCGTCCACGGCATCGGGGTCCGACAGGGATCCCGCCCCCAATCGGGGCCCACCGCCGCTGCCGGGTCCAGGACGTGATCCGGGTGGACGGTGGCGTTGGGCAGCCCCAGCTCCTCCCCCTGATAGAGGAAGGGCATACCGGGCAGGCCCATCAGCGCCACCCAGAGCGCCAGCGAGCGCTCCAGCCCCTCCTCGCCTCCGCCGAATCGGGTCACGTTGCGGTGCTCGTCGTGGGAGCCCTGCACCCAGGCCCACCCCGAGGGGATGGTCTCGGCGGCATGACGAATCCTCTCCTCGATCTCCTCCGGATCCCACTCCAGCTTGTTGAGACCGAAGTAGAAGGAGAGGTCCAGGGCGTTGTCGCCCACGTATCTCCTCACCAGATGGGGCGGGTAGAGGTAGACCTCGCCGAGCAGCAACACCTCGGCGCCGACCACGACCTTCCAGCCCCGGTAGACCTCGACATTGTCCGGCTGGTCGAGATCGTGGACGTGGGCGAAGTCGCGGAAGGTGAGCGGTCTGGCGGTGCCGGTGGCCTCGGGATGAAGGGGATTGTCGGCGAAGGAGGGGTGCTTGTAGAGGGCGTGGGCCACGTCGATGCGGAATCCGTCCACCCCCCGCTCGACCCAAAACCCGAGGATCCGGCGGAACTCGGCGTGGACTGCGGGGTTCTCCCAGTTGAGGTCGGGCTGACCGGGATGGAAGAGATGCAGGTAGTACATCCCCGATCCGGGGTCGAGGGTCCAGGCGGGGCCGCCGAAGGCGGACAGCCAATTGTTGGGCGGCCCCCCCTCCAGGCCAGGCTCCTTCCAGATGTAGTGGTCCCAGTACTCCGAGGACGGCCCCCTCTCCACCGCGTCGCGGAACCAGGGGTGCCGGTACGAGGTGTGGTTGGGAACGATGTCGACGACAACCCTGATCCCGAGAGCGTGGGCGGCGGCGACGAGACGGTCGAAGTCTCCCAGGGTCCCGTAGGTCGGGTCGACCCCGGTGTAGTCGGACACGTCGTAGCCGAAGTCGGCCTGGGGGGAGGGATAGAAAGGCGTCAGCCAGATGGCGTCGACACCGAGGTCGGCGAGATGCTCGAGCTTGGACTCGATACCGGGGAGGTCGCCGATCCCATCACCGTCGCTGTCGGCGAACGAGCGCACATAGATCTCGTAGCCGACGGCGTCGTCCCACCAGCTCACCGGGCATCTCCGGTCACCAGCGGGATCTGCGCTACCTCGTCGGGGCCGAGGTCGGTCGGGCTCCCGGTGTAACCGGGTGCTCCTCCGAGGATGGCGGCCTGCTCGCCGCTTCCTCCCTGCACCCCGCCTTCCTCGGGCCAGGCGAGGTCGATGATCCTGGTGTGGTTGACCGAGCCGGCAGGGGCGCCGCCGAAACGGTACTGCGCCGCGCTGGGCTCGACGTCGCGCACCCGCCGAACTCCCGAGGCCGGGAACCCTTCCTGGCCGAGCAGCGCCGCCACATAGCCCCAGTCAGCCGGGTCGCCGCCGGGGAGCAGGCCGGCAGGGACTCTCACTATCACCTTTCCCTTCTCGGCGAGCGTGACGATGCCGAGGGTCGGCTTGGTCTCCTGGATGTCGCCGTTCACCCCGGCAAGATAGAGGGCGCTGTCCCATCCCTCCACGGTGAGCGCCGCCTCCCATCCGTTCCCGGCCTCGAGGGCGGCGTTGCGTCCGTCGATGAGCATGCGAGCCCCGGTACCGGCCCCGGGGTCGGCGTCGATGTAGACGTCGAAGGTCTGCACGGAGAGGCCGACGGGGCTGTCCCAGGGGTTACGGATCGGGGCGGCGACCTCGAAGGTGAACACCACCTCCTCCCCCTCCACCCCTGCGGTGAACGAGGTGAGATCGAACGACCCGGGGAGGAACACGGCGTCGGTGGGGTAGCTGTAGGTGCCCGGGCCGTTGTCGTCGCCCGTGGGGTCGTCGATCTCGAAGCGGATCTCGACATTGGATACGTCGGGCACCTGGAGCACGCCAGGTGCGGCTTCGGGGAAGAGGTCGCCGCCGCTGAGGACCCGGACCGAGATGCGGTCCCCCGGCTCCAC
>JAHWLC010000090.1:2300-5404 GCA_019347585.1 Actinomycetota bacterium
GGTCGTCGATCTCGAAGCGGATCTCGACATTGGATACGTCGGGCACCTGGAGCACGCCAGGTGCGGCTTCGGGGAAGAGGGCGCCGCCGCTGAGGACCCGGACCGAGATGCGGTCCCCCGGCTCCACTGTGCCCAGCATCTGGAGAGGGAGGGCCAGCTCGAACCCGCCGTCACCCGCCGACTTCTCCACCCCGCAGAAGGGCTCGCCCCCGCCGGTCCGGAGACAGGCCTCACCGTCTTCGAGGACGACCTCGTGGGTGACCCCGAAGCCGATCGGGGCGCCCGCCGGGGTCAGCCCGGTGTGGGGAGTTGCCGATGGGACGCCCAGCGAGACGGTCGCCGCCGCGGCGTCGAGACCCGTCATGGCGAGGTAGAGGTGGTCGGGGTCCATGCCGGCCCGCAGCGACCCGGCGTCGAACTCGTAGTGGGTCGCCCCCAGCCATTCGTCTTCCCCGATGTGGGCGTCGACGATCGGGGTCACCGCCTCTCCGGACGGCTCGCCGGTAGGGGCGACGGGCGCGGCGGCGATGATGGGGATGCCGACGAAGGCGGGGACCTCGAGGCCGAGTCGTTCGTATACCCGGCGCAGCCAGGCCCGGTAGGCGGCGTCGAAGTAGCCGTCATCGCCCGAGGACTGATCGGCCCCGTACCACCAGAACCAGTCGGATCCCTCGGCGAAGAGCATCGCCTCCATCGCCTCGTCGAAACGGGCCGGATCGACTTGGTCCCTGGCGTCCTCCAGGGCGGCCCTGGTGGTCGCCAGGTACTCCCATGCCTTCACCTCCTCCTCCTCCCCGATCCAGGTGGCGTAGCTGGCTTGGAACCACGATCCGGGGTACAGCTCGTGATCGAGCGGCTCCGGGGCGCCGTAGAGGTCCAGGTACTCCGAAGGAGTGATCGTCCCCAGCCAGTCGGTCTCGGCGAGACCCCCGTAGAGGGCGTTCAGGAAGTCCTTGCCGTCGTTGGGGTAGTGCTCCCAGGCGTTCTCCCCGTCCAGGATCACGCTCACCACCCAAGGTGGGCCCTCGGTTTCCCCGAGGTCCTCCCGGATCGCCTCGAGCCGCTCGATGAAGTCGGAGGCGGCGGCCTCGGCGCTGAGGCCCGAGTACTCGAAGCCGACGAGATCGGAGAGCCTGAGGTCCCTGAAGAAGACTGGGAGGTCATCGGAACGCTGCAGGTCCACCGAGTGCGGCCGGTAGAGAGCCCCCGCCTCGTCGGGGACGTCCGAGGCGTTGCGGGGGAAGGCCTCGCCCAGGCCGAGACCGGCTGCCAACACCGGCTCTCCGGTGGCGATCCACCGAACTCCGGCCTGGGCCATGATCGATGCGGAGAGCTGGCTCACCGCTCCTTCCGCCGGCCACATTCCCGCCGGTCTGCGTCCCAGCAGCTCCTCGGCCAGAGCCAGCCCCGACTCCACCTGGGCCACGGCGTCGAGGGGCTCGCTGAACCTGGTCGCGGGGAGCACCGCGGCGGGATCGCCCACCGAGGCGGCGGCCGTGTCGACCAGGAGAGGGAGGATGGGGTGGGCCAGCGGAGTCGTGGCCACCTCGATCTGGCCCGACTCCCAGGCCCGACGATGGACCTCGAAGACCATCGACACGATCCGCTCGTGCTCGGAGAGGACAACCCCCTTGTCCTCCTCGGTGTACCCCGATCCCTTCTCGACGAGTGCAGCGAGAGGCTCCTCGGCGAGAAACCCGGGATCGGTCCAGGCCAGATTGAACAGCACCTGGAGGTCGCGGTAGTCGCCGGTGTCGAAGGTGTCGATGGGCGCGTCGGGGCCCCCGGCGTCGTTGCGGGCATCGGCAAGCTCGGCGTAGCGGGGGAAGCGGGCGACGATCCGCTGGTTGACGTCGAAGAAGCGCCGCATCAGGAATGCCTTCTCCTCGTCGCTGAGTGTGTCGGCCGGGATCTCGGTGGCCACCCAGTAGGCGTCTCTGGCCCCTTCCATGAAGCCTTCGAGCTGGGTGAGCAGCACCGGGGTCAGATTGAAGGTGACGTGGATCTCGGGGTGCTCGAGGACGGTGGTCACCATGTCGACGTAGTCCTTGGTGGCGTGCACCCGGACCCAGGGACGGGTCACCACGCCGTTTTCGTCGGCGGGATAGAACGGCTGGTGCTGGTGCCACATCAGCATCAGGTAGAGCTCTGGCTCCGACCGGGGGGCCACCGTAACGCCGGGATCTCCGGCCGTGGCGGTGGGAGCGGCCTCTCCGGTGCAGGCGCCGGTCGCCAGTGAGAGGACGAGACCGAGGGCGGCGAGCCTCCGGCTCATGACACCCTCGCCAATATCGCCCCGGAACGGGGAGCCACGACCAGCTCGCCGTCGGATACGGACACCGACCCCCAGACGGGACCCGATTTCCCCGGCCCGACGGCTACCGGCTTCGGGCCCCGGTTGGCCACCACGAGCAAATCGTCGTGGCCGAGCCTCCTCGAGAAGGAGACCCACTCCGCCCCGGCGCCCTGGGGTTGCCAGTCCCCGCGGCGCAGGGCCGGGTGCGCCCTCCGCAGCGCCGAGAGCTCCTTGATCGCGTCGGCCAGCGGGGATGCCACCTCGGCGCCCCAGGGGAACGCCCCTCGACAGGCCGGGTCTCCTCCGCCCTCCAGATAGACCTCGTCGCCGTAGTACACGCTGGGGACCCCGGGGAGGGTGAACTGGAGCAGGGTCCCCAGATCGAGCCGCCACCTCTCCCCTCCCGCCTCGGTGAGGAATCTGGGGGTGTCGTGACTGCCGAGGAGGACCTGGCTGGCCTGCAGCGCCTCGGGGGTGAGCGATGAGACCATCCGCTCCGCACGGCGCAGCCACTCGCCACCGTCGATCTCGCCGCTGCAGAAGCCGAGGAGGAGTCGCCGGGCGACATAGTTCATGGTCCCGTCGAAGGAGTCGCCCTGGAGCCACTCGCCCGCCTCGCCGAAGATCTCGCAGAGCAGGTACACGTCGTCCTTAGACGCTCGAAGGAGAGACCTCGCCTCCCGCCAGAATCCGGGCTCGACATAGCGGGTGACGTCCATGCGGATCCCGTCGGCGCCGAAGCGGGTGACCCAATGGCGGGCCACCCCGAGCAGGTACTCCCTGGCCTCCGGGTGCGTCAGGTCGAATC
>JAHWLC010000091.1 GCA_019347585.1 Actinomycetota bacterium
CCACGTCGGCTCGGCCCATCCGCTCTCTCTGTCCGATGTGTACCGCGAGGACGAGGTGACGCCTTCCCTCGACCGTGAGGAAGTGCTCGCCCGGGCACCAGAAGCGGTCGACGGCTACTTCGCCGCGCCACCCGCCATGGAGGTCCAGTGAGAGCGCCGAGCCCGGGGGGTTCGAGGGGGGTCGTCCCCCCTCATGTCATCGTGGAGGCGGAGTGAGAGCGCCGAGCTCGGGGGGTTCGAGGGGGGTCGTCCCCCCTCATGTCATCGTGGAGGCGGAGTGAGCGTGTCGCGGGTGGCGGGAGATCCGCCGACCATCGCCGAGGCGGGGCGGCGGCTCCGCTCCGGTGAGACCAGCGCAGCCGAGCTCCTGGCACAGGTCCTCGATCGGGCGCATCGCACCGAGGCCCAGCTTCACGCCTATCTCACCGTCGACCGGGAGGGCGCCGCCGGCGCCGCCGCCCAGGCGGACGCGGACCTCGCCGACGGCATCGATCACGGCCCCCTCCACGGCATTCCGGTGGCGCTCAAGGACAACATGTGCACCCGGGGAGTCGAGACCACCGCGGCGTCCCAGATCCTCTCTGGGTACGTGCCCCCTTACGACGCCACCGTGGTGCGCAAGCTGCGCCAGGGTGGGGCGGTGATGGTGGGAAAGACCAACCTCGACGAGTTCGCCATGGGGTCGTCCACCGAAAACTCCGCCTATGGCCCCAGTTACAACCCCTGGGACATCGGCCGGGTCCCTGGCGGGTCATCGGGAGGCTCGGCAGCCGCGGTGGCCGCCGGTTCCGCGCTCGCCGCGCTGGGCTCGGACACCGGGGGCTCCATCCGCCAGCCGGCGTCGCTCACCGGCCTGGTCGGGCTCAAGCCGACTTATGGGACGGTGAGCCGCTACGGGTTGATCGCTTTCGCCTCCTCCCTGGACCAGATCGGGCCGCTGACCCGCACGGTGGAGGACGCCGCGTTGCTGCTGGAGACGGTGTGGGGACACGACCCTCTCGACTCGACCTCCCATGCCGGCCCCTACCCGGAGCCGAGGAGCAGGTTGGGCCAGGGCGTCGAGGGACTGCGGGTGGGAGTGGTGGCCGAGCTCTCCGGTGAGGGCTACGAGCCCGCCGTGGAGCGTGCCGTGACCGAGATGGTCGAAGCACTGGCCGATGCGGGCGCCGGCATAGTGGAGGTCTCCCTGCCCACCTTCGAAATCGCCCTCTCCGCCTACTACCTGATCGCCCCGGCCGAGGCCTCGGCCAACCTGGCCCGTTTCGACGGTATCCGCTACGGCCACCGCGGCGACGGCGAGACCAGCGAGGCCCTCATGGCCCGGACCCGGGCGGAGGGCTTCGGCCCCGAGGTCACTCGTCGCATCCTGCTGGGCACCTACGCCCTCTCCGCCGGCTACTACGACGCCTTCTACGGGCAGGCGCAGCGGGTGAGGGCCGCCATCCAGGACGACTTCGCCGCCGCTTACGAGAAAGCCGACGTCCTGGTGTCGCCGACCAGCCCCACCGTGGCCTTCCCGGTGGGGGCCCGCGTCGACGACCCGCTCGCGATGTATCTCTCCGATATCTGCACCATCCCCTCCAACCTCGCCGGCCATCCCGCGATCTCGGTGCCGGTCGCGCTCGGCGACGCCGGGCTCCCCATCGGCTTCCAGGTGATGGCCCCTCCCCTCGGGGAGACGGTCATGTTCCAGGTGGCGGACGCGGTCGAGCGTCTCGCCGGGTTCACCGCGGCGCCGGTCCTGCGGGAGGTGCCGGCGTGAGCTGGGAGCCGGTGATCGGCATCGAGGTCCACGTCGAGCTGTCGACCCGGTCCAAGATGTTCTGCGGCTGCGCCGTCGGGTTCGGGGCCCCGCCCAACACCAACGTCTGCCCGGTGTGCCTCGGCCTGCCCGGGGCACTCCCGGTGACCAACCGGAAGGCGATCGAGGACATCATCGCCATCGGGCTCGCCCTCAACTGCGAGATATCCGACCGATCAGTCTTCCACCGGAAGAACTACTTCTACGCCGACCTGCCCAAGAACTATCAGATCTCCCAGTACGACGTGCCGGTGTGCCGCGACGGCCACCTCGACCTCACCCTCGACGGCGAGACCCGGCGGATCGGCATCGAGCGGGCGCACATGGAGGAGGACACCGGCAAGTCGACCCATCTCGGCGACACCGGGAGGATCCACGCCGCGGAGTCGACCCTGCTCGACTTCAATCGCTCCGGCGTCCCTCTGGTGGAGATCGTCTCCAAGCCCGACATCCGCAGCGCCGTCGAGGCCAGGGCGTACGCCCAGGAGCTGCGCGACCTGGTGTCCGAGCTCGGGGTGTCCGACGCCCGCATGGAGGAGGGCTCGATCCGCTTCGACGCCAACGTGTCGATCCGCGAGGAGGGGAGCGAAGCGCTGGGCACCAAGGTCGAGGTCAAGAACATGAACTCGTTCCGCTCCCTGGAGAGGGCCATCGCCCACGAGATCGAACGGCAGGTCGCGGTGGCCGAGGGCGGAGGAGAGGTGATCCAGGAGACCCGCCACTGGGACGAGGAGGCCGGGGTCACCCACTCGATGCGCACCAAGGAGGGATCATCCGACTACCGGTACTTCGTCGAGCCCGACCTGGTGCCCATGGACCCGGGATCCCGGGTGGAGGCGATCGCCGCCCGGCTCCCCGAGCTTCCCGCCGCCCGCCGGGAGCGCTACCGCTCCCAAGGCCTGGACGGGGGGCTGGCGACGGTCCTCTCCGCGGCGCCGGCCCCTTTGCGACGGGTCTACGAGGAGGCGATCGCGGCGGGCGCCCCGCCCCGCCCCGCCGCCAACTGGCTGGTTGGAGAGGTCACGGCCTGGGCTCGCCGCACCGAGACCGAGCTCGACGAGCTGCCCCTGACCGGCGATCAGCTCGCCGAGCTCCTGGCGATCATCGACGAAGGCGTGGTGTCGGCCTCGGCGGCCAAGGAGGTCCTCGAGGGGGTGCTCGCCGGAGAAGGAGCGGCGCGCGAGGTGGCCACCCAGCGCGAGCTGGTGCAGATCTCCGACACCGGGGAGCTCTCGGGGGTGATCGACCGGGTCCTCGCCGAGAACCCCGATGCGGTGGAGTCCTACCGGTCGGGGGAGGAGAAGGTGATCGGGTTCCTGGTCGGCCAGGTGATGCGGGAGACCGGGGGCCGCGCCGACCCGCGGGCGGTCAACGAGATGCTGCGATCTGCGATCGCCGTGTAGTTTCCCGGGGTTCGCATCAGACCCCGGTAGCTTCGAGGGGACATGCCCCGGCAGACCAAGATCATCGCCACACTGGGCCCGGCCGTGGCCAGCGAGGAGGGGGTCAGGTCGCTGGTGGACGCGGGCATGGACATCGCTCGCCTCAACTTCTCCCACGGCGAGGCCGACCTGCATCGCAAGATGGTCGATTGGGTCCGCCACGCCGCCGGCGAGACAGGCCGGGTGGTGGGGATCATGCAGGACATCCAGGGCCCGAAGCTGCGCTGTGGAGAGTTCCCCGGAGGTGCCATCGACCTACGCGCCGACGAGGAGGTCGAGTTGGTGCCGGGCACGGGCGAGGGCGACGAGGACACCATCCCGGTGGGATACGACTCGCTGCTCGAGGACGTGGAGCCGGGGCACCGGGTGGTGCTCGCCGACGGGATGGTCCAGCTGGAGGTGACCGGCGCCGGGAAGCGGGGGCTCAAAGCCCGGGTGGTGAGTGGCGGCCAGCTCGCCGATCACAAGGGCGTCGCCTTCCCCGACAGCAACCTCTCGGTGGAGAACATCACGCCCAAGGACGAGGCAGATCTCGAGCTGGGCGGAAAGCTCCACGTCGACTATGTGGCGGCGTCCTTCGTCCGCACCGGGGCCGACGTCGAGGCGGTGGCCGCCCTGGCCGGGGACGCTCCGGTGATCGCCAAGATCGAGCTTGCCCAGGCGCTGGACAACCTGGACGAGATCATGAGCGCCTCATTCGGGGTGATGGTGGCCCGCGGCGACCTCGGTGTGCAGCTCCCCCTCGATCGCATCCCCCTCATCCAGGCCGACATCCTCTACCGGGCCAACGCAGCAGGGGCGATCTCGGTCACCGCCACCGAGATGCTGGAGTCGATGACCCACAGTGCCCGGCCCACCCGAGCCGAAGTCACCGACGTCGCCAACGCCGTGATGACAGGCACCGACGCCGTGATGTTGTCCGGGGAGACCGCGGTGGGGAGCTACCCGGCGAGGACCGTGGCAGTGATGGCCCGGATCTGTCAGACGATCGAAGAGGGGACGCTGTCCACCCGAGGCGAGTACCCCGTGGCATTCGTCGGCGACGAGAACCAGATCGCCTCGGCGGTCTCCCAGGCCGCCACCCAGATCGCCCGCAACGTCGGGGCGAGCACCATCGTCGCCTTCACCGAGTCGGGGAGCACCGCCCGGCTCATCTCCAAGTACCGGCCGGAGCAGCGGATCGTCGCTTTCACCCCGAACGAGGGCACCCTGCGGCGGATGGCCTTGTTCTGGGGCGTCTCGCCGCGCCCGTTCGAGCGCAAGGTCTCCACCGACGACGAAATGACGGCGGCGGCGAAGATCCTCGAAGAAGAGGGGGTTGCCTCCCCTGGGGAGAGGGTGGTCATGGTGGCGGGGGTTCCCCCCAACTTCAGGGCCTCGACCAACCTGGTCAAGGTGCACCAGATCGGCGAGGCCGCCGGTGGTCTCGGGGGGTAGCGGCCGGTACGCTCGCCGCCGATGGGCCAGGACGTCGAGATCAGGTCAAAGGTGCGCATGGGCGACGTGCTCGTCCTCGACACCGATCGCAGCTTCACCGGCCAGGACGGCCAGGTGATCACCAGGGAAGGGGGAGGGGAAGACGTTCCCGCGATGCTCGCCGGTCGCCTCTTCGACCTCGACCAGGCGATCGACCACGTCTTCGTGCTCCAGAACACGGTCACCATCCGTCGCTCCGGGGGCTGGGACGACGAGGCGGCCGACGCCGTCGAGGAGGTGACTCACAACTTCCTCCGTCACTACCCCGACGACCCGACCGCAGGCGAGGAGGAGTAGGGCCTAGGGCGCGGTCGTCGAACCTTCCGGGACGGTGGTGGTCGTCTCCGGCGGGAGCGTGGTGGTGGTCTCCGGCGGGAGCGTGGTGGTGGTGGGGCAGGTCGCCTCCTGGCCCGGCATCCGGCACGGATGCACCTCGATGATGGCGAACTGGGGCCGATAGCGCACTCCCCACTTCTGCTCGGAGACCAGCTCCTCCCCTCCCCTGAAG
>JAHWLC010000092.1 GCA_019347585.1 Actinomycetota bacterium
CCGGAGCCGCTCCATCACGAGGACCGTCATCGGCGTAGGCGGGTCGGAGGCGACCCGGAGCGGCATCAGCCCGAAGTAGGTGTAGACCTCGCGAAACTGCACCTGGACACTGGCCGCCGAGGCGCGGCGGGAGCCCGACCTCACCTCGAGGTGGGGCTTGGTGCGGGGGAATGCGATGAGGCCCACCCCCAGGGCGGTCCGGGCGTAGTGGAGCGAGCCGAAGCGGTACTTGCGGTAGGGGTCCTGGTTGGCCCGGTTCACCACCAGGGCGTCCATGCCGAACCCGCAGGCGAACAGGGCGTGGTGGGAGGTCTCGATCGCGCCATGAGTCAGGGCGAGACGGGTGGTCCCCAGCATGTGGTGGCTCTCGGCGCCGGCGATGAGCCGGGCCGCCCGTGACACCCGTCTCGGTATGCCGAGCAGGCGGGCCATCACGTTCGTCGTCCCCACCGGGATCACGCCGAGCACGGCCTCGGTGCCCACCAGCCCCTGGCTGACGTGGTGGACCATCCCGTCCCCACCCATCGCCACCACCAGCGAGGCCCCCGACGCCGCCGCCGCGGCCGCGGTCTCGGCGGTGCCCGCCGCGGTGGCGGGCCAGACGGCTTCGACCTCGTGGTGGCTCCTGGAGAGGATGGCCATCACCCGTCGATGCGACCCCCCGGTGAACTGCGATGCCACGGGATTGGCGATGACGACGACGCGGTCCATGGCCGCCGGAGGCTACAGGGGTACCCTCATGGCCCGATGGAGCAGGTTCCCGAGCCCGGTCAGCCCGACCCCGGGTCTGCGCCCTCGGACGCCCTGTACTCGCTGGTCTCGGGGGAGGGCGACGGCTTCCTCCTCGGCCAGGCCGCAGGTGACGCGGCCGGGGGCGCCTGGGAGCTCGGCTACTCGGCGGTCACCGAGCAGGCCACCGTCATCGCCTACCAGCTCATCGAGCATCGCGAGATCGACGGCCGGCGGCTGCTCCGCGACATCAGGGAGCTGGACGGTCTCGAGGGAGATGAGCCGGTGTATCGAGGGGAGACTGCCCACTTCCGCGCCTGGCTCGACAGCGCCGCGGCCGGAGCGCCGGTTCCCGAGGAAGAGCCGTCCCTCGACGGGGCGCCGCGGGTCACGCCGGTCGGAGTCGCCTACCGCCGCGACCCGGCCCGGGTGGTCATCGAGGCCCTGCGCCTCAACCGCCATTTCCACTCCGACGCCTCCAGCCTGGCCGCCGGGGCCATCGCAGCCGCCGCCGTCGCCGCTTCGTGCTTCGGTCAGTCGGGGATCGATCTGGTCGCCGGAGTCTCCGAGGCTGTCCTCGGCGCGATGCCGCGGCTCTCCGAGGAGTCCTCCCGGACCGAGCGGCTCGACGGGCTGGCATCGGACTTCGAGCGCACCCGCACGCTGGTCGGGTCGACCAGGGGCCCCGAGGTCCTCTCCCGGCTGGGAGGGGAGAGCCCCGACCCGGTGCACACCATTCTCGCCGGCCTCGCTCTGGCCGCCACCGTGACCACCCGCCACCACCTCCCCCTCGAGGAGGCGGCGCGCATAGGCGGCAGCGTGCTCGGGGCCGCGGTGGGTGCGATCGTGGGCGCCCGGGTGGGGATCAGGGCTTGGCCATGGGTGTTCGCCAACGACACCTGGTTCGCCGAGATCGGGAGGAGATTGGTCAGGGGCCCCGACGAGGTGCGCGACCTGCCCATCCCCTACGCCGTCGAGTTCCACATCACCTCGGGGGAGCGGCCTGGCTTCTACTGAGGACCGGGGGGCAGCGGGGCCTCGAATCGGGCCGCCTCCCAGTCCCGCTCCGAGTCGTCCACGCCGCGGAGCACCCACCAACCCAGGGCGACGAAGCCGGCCAGAGCTGCCATGGCGGCATTCCTCCCCAGACCGAGCCCGTCCACTATCAGCGCCCATGCCACCGGCCCGGCCACGGTGGCGAAACGGCCCACCGTGGCATAGAGGCCGTAGAACTCCCCGAGGTGTTGGGGCGGGGAGATTCTGGTCATCACCACCCGGTCGGACGCCCAGGTGGCCCCGAGGGCCAGCCCGCCCAGCGGCCCGATGAGCCAGGCCAGCCCGACGAGGCCGGTCACGGCGGCGGCGATGCCCCGAGGCAATGGCCAGCACCCAGATCACCAGGACGAAGCGCAGCACCCGAAGGGGACCGGTCCGCCCGATCACCGGACCGGCTCCGAGACCGCCGACGACGGCCCCGGCGATGGCAACTCCGATGAGCACCGAGAAGAAGGCGCGGTCGAGGCCGAGCTCATCGATGACGAAGATGGCGAGGAATCCGCCGATCAGGGTGTTGATCGCGTCGGTGTAGAGGAACCGCCCCACCAGGAACCGGACCACGCCGGAGTGCCGCCGCGCCGTGGCCCAGGAGTCGACGATGCGGCGGGCGATATCGGCGATCGCGGGGATGAGGCCGCCGGCCCGGCGCGGCCGCTCCTCGATGAAGAAGAAGGCCGGTAGGGCGAAGACGAGGAAGGCGGCGGCGATGGCGCGGAATGTCCCCGGGTAGCCCCATCCCAGGACGTCCAGCGTCAGCAAGCCGATGCCGAGGCCGACGAAGGCTCCCAGGTAGCCGATACCCACCCCCAGCCCGGAGATGTGCCCCCTGGTACCCGGGGTGCTGACATCGACGAGGAGGGCGTCGTACACCACCGACCCGGTGTTGACCGCGACCACCGCCGCCCACAGCATGAGCAGGGTCAGCCAGACCGGGCCGCCGGCGAGGGTGGCGGTGCCCAGCACCGCCACCAGCGTGGTGGTGATCAGGGTGGGGATCCTGGTGCCGGTGGCGTCGCTCCTCGCCCCAGCCCACGGGGCGAGGAAGATGACCACCACCGCCGCCCCCACCTGGACCGCGGCGAGGTTGGAGTCGGGCAAGTCGTTGGCCACGAGCCAGTCGGAGAAGTAGAGGCCCACCACACCCAGGGCGAAGATGGTGTTGGCCAGGTCGTACACCACCCAGGAGGCCACGGAGAGACGGCCGGGCCGGCCCTCTGGTCCGCCGGTCACCCTCGGGCCCGGATCAGAAGGTGACGGCCACCGACATCAGCTCCTCGCGGCCCAGCAGGCCGGCAGCCGCCTGCAGGGCCCGAGCCGACTCGGTGAGCGGGAACTGATGGGAAACGAGGTCGTCGATGCGGGGGTCGGTCTCGAGCTGGTTCGTGGCCCATTGGTAGCCGATGCTGGAGGCCCCCATCGCCCCCCGCAGGGTGAGCTGTTTGGCCACGATGACGTCGGAGAGGAAGTGCAGGGCGCGGTTCCCCTTCCGTGACGCCAGGATCACCCTGCCCCCGGAGCGGACCAGGTCGAGGGCGGTGAAGACCGCCTCGGGGTCGTCGGAGGTGACGTCGACGACCACGTCGGGCCGGCGCCCCAGGTCGTCGGCGATCTCGGCGGCGACGTCGCCGTGCTGCATGTCGACGGCGAGATCGGCGCCCAGGCGGCGCGCCAGGTCGAGACGATCGGCGTCGTGGGCCAGCCCGGTGATCCCGACCCATCCGGCACCGGCGGCCTTGGCCGCGATCAGACAGGCCAGGCCCCTGGGGCCGGGGCCGAGGATGAGGACGCTCTCACCCGCCTTCAGGGCGGGGAGCTCGACCGACCAGGTGTGACCGGAAGCCAGGGGGTGCACGAAGGTGGCCACCTCGGCGGGCACGTCATCGGTGACCGGGTGCAAGTTCGCGTTGGGATCGAGATAGAGATACTCGGCCAGGCCGCCCCAGAGACCAGGGGGCTCGATGGAGGGGATCATGCCGTAGGAGTTGCTGGGCCTCCTGCTGACACAGGTGGCCAGGTTCTGGCGGCAGCGATGACACGCCCCGCATCTGATCCGGGGTTCGACGATGACCCTCGTGCCCACCGGGTAGGGGACGCTGGGGCCCTGGATCGCGATCCGCCCCACCACCTCGTGGCCGGGCACGAGCGGGTAGACGATGTCGCGTGCCTCCCCCTTCCACACCTGGACGTCCGACCCGGAGATGCCGGTCGCCTCCACGGCGAGCCACCCTCCGTCGTCGACGCCCCCGGTGGGGACCTTGGTCATCGAGAAGTGCCGGGGCTCCACCAGCATCATGGCCCGAGCAGTCGTGCCTTGCATCGGGGGCGAGTGTAAACCCGGGTCAGGTGGATTCGATAAGCGAGGCGATGCGCCCCATCCCCCTCTCGATGTCCTCGACGCCGGTTGCGTAGGACAGCCTGAGATGGCCCGGAGTGCCGAACGACTCGCCGGGCACCAGGGCCACTCCGGCTTCCTCGAGGATGGCCTCGGCGAGGCTCGCCGAAGTCGGATATCTCCCTCCGAGGAGGGCGGTGGCGTCCGGGAAGAGGTAGAAGGCGCCCATCGATTCCAGCGTGACGAGTCCCTCGATCTCGCCGAGCATCGAGTACATGAGCCGGCGTCGCTTGTCGAACGCCTCCCTCATCTCGTCGACCGTGTCCTGGGGGCCGGTGAGGGCGGCGAGCGCCGCCTGCTGGGCGATGTTGTTGACGTTGGAGGTGGCGTGTGACTGGTGCCGGGCGGCGGCGTCGACGACGTCCTCGGGACCCACCATCCAGCCCACCCGCCATCCTGTCATCGCGTAGCTCTTGGCGACCCCGTTGACCAGGACCCAACTCTCCAGCGACGGGGTCGCGCCCACGATGGAGGGAGCGACCGGTTCGGCATAGGCGAGTCGCTGGTAGATCTCGTCGGCGATGACCCAGATCCCTCTCTCCGCGGCCCACTGTCCGATGGCGCGGGCCTCGTCGCCGGTGTAGACCGCCCCCGTCGGGTTCGATGGCGATACGAATACGAGCATGGTGGTGCGCTCGGTATGGGCGGCCTCGAGATCTTCCACTGTGGCCTTGTACCCGGTGTCCATGTCGGTGGGGACGGCGATGGGCACGCCACCGGCGAGCTCGATGCCCGCCGGATAGGTGACCCAGAACGGCGTGGGGAGGAGCACCTCGTCCCCCGGATCGACGAGGGCGGCGAAGCTCTGGAATATGGCCTGCTTTGCCCCGTTGGTCACCAGGACCTGCGACGGGGCCGCCTCCACACCGGAGTAGGTCATCGTGTACCCGGCTACGGCCTCCCGCAGCGCGGAGAGGCCGACGTTCGAGGTGTAGTGGTGGTTGGCCGGGTCGTGTGCGGCCCGGGTGGCGGCAGCCACGATGTGCTCCGGCGTGGGGAAGTCGGGCTCTCCGGCGCCGAACGAGATGATC
>JAHWLC010000093.1 GCA_019347585.1 Actinomycetota bacterium
CGAGGAGAAGTCGTGCTCACCGCCGAGCGAACGGGTGGCGGCGCGCACCCGATCCATGTCGATTCCCGGCCCGACATGCCAGGCCATATGCCGGCTGAGGGGGTCGGCAGCACGCCCGCAGTCGAGGAGGTACCTGTAGCGGCGCCATTTCGCCGAGAAGCGGGCATGAAAGCCGTCAGCGGCCGGCTGGATCCGGTTGACGGCGATCTCGGGAGCGAGAATCCCGTTCAACGATCTGAGGGTGGCGTCGGCATCTATCGGCTGCTCGGCGACGATCGACATCACCTGCCCGTGGGCGTGCACCCCGGCATCGGTGCGACCGGCCACCGCGGTCTCGAAATGGGAGCCCAACAGGACTGACAGCGCCTGCTCCAGCTCGCCCTGGACCGTGCGCTGTCCTCTCTGCGCGGCGTAGCCGCGGAAGCCCGAACCGTCGTAGGCCAGGTCGACGCGGTAGGTGGGCATCAGAAGATGGCGCCGAAAGCGATGAAAGGCACCCCGAGGAGCGTCCGGATCACCACTGCCGCCGCGAACCCGATGAGCACCGACACCGCCGCGTTGCGGATCTCGAGCTCCGTCCCCTCCTGGGTCGCCACCACCAGGATCACCAGGTACCAGATCAGGCCGATGACGGCGAAGAGCCCCCCGAAGACGCTCAAGATCAAGGGCAGGACGGCGAGGCCGTGCATGGCGAGGAGGGTCTGAGGGCGATTGGTCGAGCCGAAGAGGCGGCTGGCGGCGAACCAGGTGGCGAACCCGAGGATGAGCCAGGAGGCGACCTCACCGATGACCAGCCGGATGAGGTCGAAGAAGGAGAACGCGCCCAACTGGCCCACCCAGAGCAGTATCCCCAAATAGGTGATGACCCCCACCAGGGAGACCAGCACCGCACCGTCGGCCATGGCGTCGTCGTCGAAGAAAGCCTCGGTGAATGCGCGGCGATCGAGCATCACAGCCCGGACTGCCCGGTTCAGCATCTTGGTCACGGCCGAGCGAGCGTAACCGCTAGCGGCGGAGACGCACCCGCTGGACCGAGTGGTCGACCGCCTTCTCCAGGATCAGCGAAGCCCGCTCCCTGGTGGGAAGGATGTTCTGATGGAGGTTGACTTCGTTGATCTCCTCCCAGATGCGATTGGCCACCTGGGTGGCCTCCGCGTCGCTCAGCTCGGCGTATCTGCGGAAGTAGGCGTCGGGATGTGTGAAGGAGGTGTCCTTCAGTGCCAGGAATCGCTCCAGGTACCACTGCTTGATGTGCTCGGCGTCGGCGTCGACGAAGATCGAGAAGTCGAAGTAATCCGAGACCACGGCTCCGTCGTGGCCCGCCTGAAGAACGTTTATCCCCTCGACGATGAGGATGTCGGGCTGGTCGATGACCCTGGTCCTCCCGGGCACGATGTCATACCGGATATGGGAGTACACCGGGACCTCCAGGTGGGTCTCACCGGCCTTGGCCCGGGCCACGAAATCGAGCAGGGCGGCGCGGTCGTAGCTCTCGGGAAACCCCTTCCGGTTGAGCAAGCCCCGCTCCTCGAGCACCGCATTGGGATGTAGGAACCCGTCGGTCGTGACCAGGTCGACGCTGGGGTGATGAGGCCAGCGGGCGAGCAACGCCTGCAGCACTCTGGAGATGGTGCTCTTCCCCACCGCCACCGAGCCGGCCACTCCGATCACGAATGGGACCGGCCGAGGCTGCGCTCCCAGGAAGGTGTCGGTGACAGAGGCGAGCAGGTTGCTCCCCTGCACATAGAGGTTGAGGAGCCGGGAGAGGGGGAGAAAGATGTCGGCGACCATCTCCAGGTCGAGATGCACCGAGATCCCCCGTAGCTTCTCCACCTCGTCCTGGGTGAGGTTGAGTGGAGTCCGGCCCCTCAGCTCCGCCCAGGCTTCCAGGTCGAAATCGATGTAAGCGGGGATGCTCACCTGCTCAGGCTACCGGCACCAACCCCATTTCGGCCCGGCGCCATGCTGCCCGGACCCCCAGAAAACGCGAAAGGTGCCCCCTCTTCGAGCCGATATTCGCCGCGATGGGGACGTTCAGCGCGTCGCTGAAGACACTCGGTGATCAACGGGGTCTCCCGGCGACGGTCAACCTCGAAGAAGACACCCTGTCCATCACCGCGGGCGATCAGCCCATCGGCTCCTGGAGCCTGGACGAGATCAAGCTCGAACCGACCGCCAACGGCTACCGGATGGCCGCCGAGGGCGAGCAGATCCTCATCGAGATCCCAGAACGCGAGGCGTTCGCCGAGGAGCTCAGCCAGCGCATTGCCAAAGGCCGGCTCCGTCTCCGCCGTAAGGAGAAGGTCAAGGCGCCCAAAGCCAAGGCGAAGGTGGATACGCAGGTCGAGCCGCCACGTGCCCCGGTCACCTACAACACCCCGGTGATGGCGGCGGGTTCCGAGGCGAAGGCGCCGGGTTCGGGGGTGAAACTGCAGTCGAAGCAGCCGAAGCAGAAGAAGACCGGGACGATGGAGAAGATCGACGCCGCCATCTCCGCTGCTCAGAGACGTTGGGGCTCGTTGCTCCCCGATTGGGTGTTCACCCGGATCATGTTGGGAGTGGTGCTGGGCGCCTTCCTGCTGATGCTCCTCTTCCCAGGGGCGGTGTCGGCGTTTCTGCTCGCCGCCGCGGTGCTCATGGTGATCTTCGGGGCGATCGTCTACACCGACAGCATGCTGGCGTCGAAGTGGCTTCCAGGGCGGATGACGCCGGTCCACGTCCTCATCTTCGGCGTCGCCATCCTCATGTTCGGCGTGCTCCTCGGAGTCATAGCGCGATAGGCATCGATGGCGGGCCGACTTTGGCCGTCTGGCTCCAGGACACCAGCTGTATTCGCGACCGGGGCCAACTGAACGGCTGGGTTAGACGACACAGCCTCCCGGCCAAACAGGCGCCGGTCGGCCCGCATTCTGGGGTGCGGGCCTAGGGTCGGGCAGTCGGGACCAGGCCTAGTTGTCGCCTCCGCGAGACGGGCTCATCAAACCAGTTCTATCACGGCTTCTTCGGCGCCGTCGCCGCGCCGGGGGCCCAGCTTGGTGATGCGGGTGTATCCCCCGGGGCGGTCGGCGTAGCGGGGGCCGAGCTCCTCGAAAAGCTTGGCGACCGCCGACTTGTCGGTGATGGTCTTCATCACCACCCGCCGGGAGTGCATGTCCCCCTTGCGAGCTTTGGTGATCAGCTTCTCGGCGAGGGGCCGCAGTGCCTTTGCCCGCGCCTCGGTGGTCCCCACCCTGCCGTGGAGCACGAGGTCGGTGGCCAGGTTGGCCAGCATCAGCCGGTGGTGGGCCGGGGATCCTCCAAAGCGGGGGCCCTTGGAGGGCCGTGGCATCAGGCTTCGCTCCCGGAGGGGGCGTCGGCGAGGCTGAGGCCTAGCTCGTCGAGCTTGGCGATCACCTCGTCGAGGCTCTTCTGACCGAAGTTGGTGATGTTGAGCAGGTCGTCCGAAGTCCGCTCCACCAGCTCGCCCACCGTCTTGATTTGGGCGCGACGCAGGCAGTTGCGGGGCCGCTCGGAGAGGTCGAGGGCCTCGATGGGCAGATCGAGATCGGGGGAGCCCGATGTGTCGGGCACCACGTCGACCAGCTCCAGACCCTGGCCCTCGCCGACCTCGGCGAAGAGCCCCATCAGCTCGCCCAGCGTCTTGCCCGCCGAGGACAGCGCCTCCTTGGGCTGGATGGCGCCGTTGGTCTCGATGTCGATGATCAGCTTGTCGAAGTTCGTCATCTGGCCCACCTGGGTGTTCTCCACCCGATAGGCGACCTTGCGCACCGGGGAGAAGATGGAGTCGACCGGGATGACACCGATGGTCGAGGAGGCGCCCTTGTTCCCATCGGCGGTCCGGTAGCCGACCCCGGGTGCCGCGGTCAGTTCCATCTCGAGACGGGCCGACGATCCCAGTGTGGCGATGTAAGCGTCGGGGTTGACCACTTCCACCCCGGCGGGGAGCTTGAGGTCGGCGGCCGTGACCTCGCCCGATCCCTTGGCGGACAGGTACAGCGTCTGCTCCTCGTTCCCGTCCATGCGGATCACGATCCGCTTCAGGTTGAGGATGATGTCGACCACGTCCTCGACGACGCCATCGATGGTGGAGAACTCGTGCTCGACACCCTCGATCTGGATGCGGGTGATGGCCGCGCCGGGAATGCGGGAGAGCAGGGTCCGCCTCATGGTGTTGCCCAGGGTGTAGCCAAAACCGGGCTCGAGAGGCTCCACGATGAACCGCGATCGGTTCCCGGAGATTTCCTCGACTTCGATCTGGGGGCGTTGGACGATCAGCAAAATGGGTTACCTCACTTCGAGTAGAGCTCGACGATCAACTGCTCGTTGATGTCGGTGTCGATCTGATCCCTGCGGGGACGATCGGAAATCGTGATCCTGCGCTCGCCGGCGTCCACGGTCATCCAGTCGGGTACCGGTCGGCCCTGCGTGTCCACCGAGTGCTGGATGGCGATCAGGTCCTTGCTGCGGTCCTTGACGGTGACGACGTCTCCGGGCTGGACCTGATATGAGGGGATGTCGACCTTTCTCCCGTTGACCTGGAAGTGGCCGTGGTTCACCAGCTGACGGGCCTGGGGCCTGGTGGCGGAGAGACCGGAGCGCCACACCACGTTGTCGAGACGCTGTTCCAGCATCTGCAGGATGTTCTCCCCGGTGATCCCGGGGCGACGCGCCGCCTCCGCGTAGTACTTGCGGAACTGGCGCTCCAGGACTCCGTACATGGCACGCAGCTTCTGCTTCTCCCGGAGCTGGACCAGGTAGTCACTCTCCCGGATGCGGCCCCGGCCGTGCTCGCCGGGGGGGTAGGGACGGCGATCGACGGGACAGCGCTTCGACTGGCAAAGAGGGGTGCGGGCCCGGCGGCACGCCCGATGGCGGGGACCTGTGTAGCGGGCCATTATCCGCGACGTCGCTTCTTGGGACGGCAGCCGTTGTGGGGGATAGGGGTGACGTCCTTGATCCAGGTGACTTCCATGCCCATGTTCTGCAGGGTGCGCACTGCGGTGTCCCGGCCAGAGCCGCTGCCGCTGACGATCACGTCGAGCTTGCGGACGCCGTGCTCGCCGGCGCGACGGGCCGCCTCCTCGGCCGCCACCTGGGCGGCGTAGGGCGTGGACTTGCGGGAGCCCTTGAACCCCACCGAGCCACCGGAGGTCCAGGCAATGCTGGCCCCGGTCTGGTCGGTGATGTTGATGATGG
>JAHWLC010000094.1 GCA_019347585.1 Actinomycetota bacterium
GGCGCGCCCGACTGCGACCACCGCGTCTTCCGCCTCGGCGTCCCTGTGCTCGGCATCTGCTACGGACACCAGATCATGGCCAAGGTCCTCGGAGGCGACGTCGGCCACACGGAGGTGGCCGAGTACGGGAAGGCGACGGCGCGCATCCTCGAGCGCGACTCGACCTTGTTCGAAGGGATCCCCGAGAGCGGGACGGTGTGGATGTCCCATCGGGACGCGGTTGTGAAGCCGCCGCCGGGGTTCCGCGTGACGGCGGCCACCGATACGAGCCCGGTCGCGGCCATGGAGGATCCTGACGACGGGTTCTACGGGGTCCAGTTCCATCCCGAGGTGATCCACACCGACCGCGGCGCCGAGATGATGCGGAACTTCCTTCACCGCGCGTGCGAGATCCTGCCCACCTGGACGCCCCACTCGATCATCGAGGAGGCCATTGGGGCGGTGCGTGCTCAGGTCGGCGACTCGAAGGTCGTCTGCGCCCTGTCTGGAGGTGTCGATTCGTCGGTGGCGGCGCTCCTGGTCCACCAGGCCGTCGGCGACCAGCTCACCTGCATCTTCGTCGACCACGGGCTGCTCAGGGAGGGGGAGGCGGAGCAGGTCGAGGAGACCTTCCGCTCCCATTTCGAGGTCGACCTGGTCCATGTCAAGGCGGCGGACCGCTTCCTCGAGCAGCTCGAGGGAGTGACCGACCCCGAGGAGAAGCGAAAGATGATCGGGGAGACCTTCATCCGCGTCTTCGAGGAGGCGGCCTCCTCCGTCGGCGATGCCGCCTTCTTGGTGCAGGGGACTCTCTATCCCGACGTCATCGAGTCGGGCTCGGGGACCGCAGCCATCATCAAGACCCATCACAACGTGGGCGGGCTGCCCGCAGACATGAGACTCGAGCTGATCGAGCCGCTCCGCGACCTGTTCAAGGACGAGGTGCGCTCAGTCGGCGAGGAGCTGGGCCTTCCGGAGGAGATCGTTTGGCGTCAGCCCTTCCCCGGCCCTGGGCTGGCGGTCCGCATCATCGGCGAGGTCAACAGGGAGAGGCTGGAGATCCTCAAAGCGGCGGACCAGATCATCGACGAGGAGATCAGGCGAGCCGGTCTCTACCGGCAGGTGTGGCAGGCCTTCGGGGTCCTCCCCGCGGTGAGAACAGTCGGCGTGCAGGGCGACGGGCGCACCTACGCCTACCCACTGGTGGTGAGGGCGGTCACCTCGGAGGACGCCATGACCGCCGATTGGGCGAGATTGCCCTACGAGGTCCTGGAGCGAATCTCATCCCGGGTGATCAACCAGGTGCCGGGGATCAACCGGGTGGCCTACGACATATCGTCGAAGCCACCGGCCACGATCGAGTGGGAGTGATCTCGCAGGCCTCTGGTCCCATTCAGACACTCCCCCGTGGTGCCGATAAGACGGCTACCCCAGGGGAAATCCCAAATTGGACCCACACAGCCCTGAGCTGACCGAAATCTTCAGACAGGAGCTCGAGGAGCGTTCGCGCCGCCTCGTGGAGGGCGCACGCGCCCTTTCCGAGGGTGCGATCGATCCGGCATCGGTGGGAGATCTGGTTCGCGATGCCCACACCATCAAGGGCTCGGCCGGGATGCTCGAGTACCCGGCGATCGCCGCCGCCGCGGCCCGTCTGGAGAAGCTTTGGAGACGGGTGTCGGAGGGGGAGATGCCCGAGCCCGAGGTGGTGGTGGCGATGGAGGCCACCGCGGGGCGGCTCCTCTCCAGCATGGAGCGGGAGGATCCCGAGCTGGCCGACCTCGTGGAGCGCCTCGACAACGGTCTCGCCGCCGAGGTCGGAAGCGAGGTCGTGCCGCTGAAAGAGCCCGAGAGCGGGAGCCTCGGCGGTCTGCTCACCTCGGTCTCCGAGACCCTCCTCGGCGGGGCGACCCGCGTCGACACCTGCGACCTCTACCGCCTCATCAACCGCATCGTGGAGGTCGCACTCGATGCCGAGGCCCTGGCCGACCTCTCCCTGGTCTCGGTGGAGGGCCTCGATCCCGAGCTGTTCCGCAGGTCGTGGCGGGCGCAACTCGAGCGGCTCAGCGAGTCGATCAACGACATCCAGGCCCAGGCGGTGTCCCTGGCCAACGTCTCCTTCTTCGACGCGATGGCCACCCTGCCCCAGTTCGTGCGGTACCTGGGACGCCGGCTGGGCAAGGATGTCCGCCTCGAGCTGGAGGGAGAGGACGTCCAGCTCGACCGTCAGATCATCGACCTCATCCGCGACCCGCTGCGCCATCTCCTGGTCAATGCGGTCGACCATGGGATCGAGACCTCCGAGGAGCGGGTGAGGGCGGGGAAGCCGGGGACGGGCCGGATCACCGTCCGGGCGAACCAGGTCGCCGACCGGGTCGAGATCGGCGTCGTCGACGACGGGCGGGGGATCGACTGGGACCAGGTGGCCCGGGTGGCAGGGGAGCGGGGATTCGACCCGGTGCCCCGGGACCTGGTCCCTCTCCTTCTCCATCCCGGCTTCACCACGGTCGACTCGGCCAACGACTTCTCGGGGAGCGGCGAGGGGCTGTCCATGGCGGCGGAGGCGGTGAACCGGGTCAACGGGACGGTTCGCATCGAGTCTGAGCCGGGGTCGGGCACCAGGATCACCCTCACCCTGCCGCTGTCGATGGTCCTGCAGAACGTGGTGGTGGTCGCGGTGGGGGACCGCTTCTTCGGCCTCCCCGAGGCCGCGGTCGAGGCGGCGATGCCGCTGTCCAAGGCCGAGCTGGCGAGCACCGAGCAGGGGAGCGAGCTCCGGTTCAGGAGTCACGCCATGCCCTGCGTCTCCCTGTCCCTCGCCGTCGGTGTCTCTCCCCCACCCGACGAGTCGGAGCTGCTGGTGGTGAGCACCCGCTCCGGCATGGTCGCGGTGACGGTGAGCGAGCTGGTCGACCGGCGCCGGGTGGCGGTGAAGAACCTGGGGCCGATCCTGGAGGGCTCGGGTCATATCACCGGCGCCGCCCTGCTCGGGGGGAGCCAGGTGCTGGTGGTCCTCGACCCCGACTTCCTGGGTGTGGTCGCCCATCAGCGGCCCCGGCTCCTCGAGGACCGTCCCCGAGTGCTGGTGGTCGACGACTCGGCCGGGGTGCGCCAGCTCCTCTCCGCCACTCTCAACGGGGCCGGGTTCGACGTCGAGGTGGCCAGCGGGGCGCGGGACGCCATCCTCGCCATAGCCGCCGACGACTTCGACGTGCTCGTCGTCGACTACTCCATGCCCCGCTCGAACGGGGTCGAGCTGGTGCGGGCCATGCGAGCCGCAGACGTCACCGTCCCCATCGTGATGGTCTCCGGTGTGGCCACACCCGAGGAGAAGGCGGCGGCGTGGGAGGCCGGGGTCGACGCCTATCTCGACAAGTACGACCTCCGCCACGGCGTTCTCACCAAGACCCTGAGACAGCTCATGGGCACGGAGAACGCCGACAGCGCCTGATCGGTCCCGGTTCAGTGCGGATAGCGGCGCACCGATAATCGAGGGGAGATGGCGGATCTGAGCATCCCCGAGGTCCTGCTCTATCTCTCGCCGGCCGTTGGCGTCATCGGGCTCATCTGGGCATGGCGCATCACAGCTCACGGCCGGGAGAGGGAGCGTGAGGTGCTGCGCCTCTCCGAGGAGGCCCACACCATCAAGAACGACTTCGTCACGCTGGTCAGCCATGAGCTGAGGACCCCACTCACCTCGATCGCCGGCTTCGCCGACACCCTGGAGCAGTCCTGGGAGGACCTCCCGCCCGAGGAGGTGTCGGAGTTCCTCTCCATCATCAACCGCCAGGCCATGTACCTCGGAGACCTGGTCGAGGATGTCCTCGTCATCCCCCGTCTCGAGGCAAACCGTCTCCGTCTCGACCCCGAGCTCTTCGACTTCGGGGGCCTATTCGAGGACGTCGCCCAGATGGTGTTTCCCACCGGGGGCCGCAAGTCGTCCCTGGTGTCCCTGCCCGACGGGGTGAGGGTGTTCGCCGACCGGCGGCGGGTCCAGCAGATCGTGCGCAACCTCATGGAGAACGCCCGCAAGTACGGGGGCGACCAGATCCTGGTCGAAGGTCAGGTCCTCGGGGACCAGTACCTCGTGATCATCTCCGACAACGGCCCCGGGGTGCCCGACGAGGAGACGCAGCGGGTCTTCCAGAACTTCGAGCAGGTCTCCAAGGGAGATGCCAGGGAGTCGAGCGGGATCGGGCTCGGGCTGCCCATCGCCCGCCGGCTCGCCAGGCTGATGGGCGGGGACGTCTGGTACGAGAGGCGCTTCCCCACCGGGGCCCGATTCTGCTACTCGCTGCCGCTGCGGCGCCGTGACGCGGCCGAGAGGGATGTGCCTGCGACGCTCGGGCCGGGCGAGACTGCCGTGGTCGAGGTGCCCGACACCGTCGAAGTCGGTTGAACACGGCCTTTCTGTGTCGATTTCCCGGGGCTATAGCCCGGTAAATCGACACAGAACGGATCAAAACCGGTTCGTCGGTGCCCCCCGGTACCATCGACTCCAATGCAGGCCGACTGGTTGTTCGACGATGTCCCGGCCGAGTCGCCCCTCTTCGCCGATCTCAATCCCACTCAGAGGGAGGCGGTAGCGGCCACCGAGGGGCCGGTCCTGGTGGTGGCGGGAGCCGGCTCCGGCAAGACCCGCGTCCTCACCTATCGCATCGCCCATCTCATCCGCGACCTGGGCGTCTCGCCAGAGGCGATCCTCGCCATCACCTTCACCAACAAGGCCGCCGACGAGATGAGGGGCCGGGTGGGCGCCCTGGTCGGGGGGATGGTCCGCTCCATGTGGGTGAGCACTTTCCACTCCGCATGTGTGCGCATGCTGCGCCGGGAGGCGCCCCGCCTCGGGTACCGGTCCGGTTTCTCGATATATGACGACGCCGACTCGATGCGTCTCATCAAGATGGTGACCAAGGACCTCGACCTCGATCCCAAGCGGTTCCCGGAGCGGGCGATGAAGGCGGTCATCTCCAAGGCCAAGAACGAGCTGGTCGACTACGAGTCGTTCGCCGAACAGGGTGAGGGGTTCTTCCACGAGCAGGTGGCCGACATCTACCGGCTCTACCAGCAGAGACTGGTGGAAGCCTCGGCGATGGACTTCGACGATCTGCTGATGGTCACCGTCGAGCTGTTCGCCGCTTTCCCCACCGTCCTCGGCGAGTACCAGGATCGGTTCCGCTATGTCCTCGTCGACGAGTAC
>JAHWLC010000095.1 GCA_019347585.1 Actinomycetota bacterium
GCCGGAGCCTGAGGCCGCACCCTCTCCGCCCGTGGCCGATGGCGACGCCCTCGGGGTGGAGGTGGCGATCTCTCCCATAGTGGGAGGAGCCCGCGTCGAGGTATCCACCGAGAAAGTCCGCTCATTCCGGGTGGTGAAGCCGACTCCCATCGCCATCGCCCAAGGGCTCGCCGACGCCTGGTGCCAGGTGGTGGGGAGAGTCCCGTTCACCGTCACCGATGTCGCCGTCGAGGATGGCGATCTGGTGGTAATGGTGCAGGATGGGGAGACCGAGACGACGGGGCGGGCTCCGGTCTCGGAGGGTTGGTCTCAGGCGGTGCCTCGCGCAGTGGGCCGCGCCGGCGGGCTGGTGGGGGCGGTGCCCGCGCCGCTCGCGGTCAACTCCTGACCGGCTCGGTTGGACGACCTCGCGGGCTACCCTTTTCGCCGGTAGGACAGAGGAATGTCACGGGCACTGATACTCAACGCCAGCTACGAACCACTCTCCGTCGTGAGCGAGCGACGGGCCCTGGTGCTGGTCCTCTCCAACAGGGCCAGCATGGTGGTGAGCCGCGACGAGATCTGGAGCTCCGAGTCGCTGGCCGTCGAGCTTCCCTCGGTGGTCAGGCTCAACCGCTATGTGCGAGTCCCCTACCGGCGGGCGGTGCCGGTCACCCGCAGGGCGGTGTTCGGACGCGACGGCCACAAGTGCCAGTACTGCGGGGGACCGGCGGAGTCGCTGGACCACGTCACCCCGCGCTCCCGGGGCGGGCACCACACCTGGGATAACGTGGTCGCCTGCTGTCGCCGCTGCAACGTGCGCAAGGGGAACCGCACTCCCGACGAGAGCGGTCTCCGTCTCAGCACCAAGCCCGGGCCACCGCGCCGCTTCGCCTGGATCTACGCCTCCAGCGGCTTCGAGGTGGACCCACGCTGGCACCCGTACCTCCTCGCCGAGTCGGCCTGAGCTGAGCTGACACCGGCTTTTCCTGAACCCAGGGTTCTAGACGTCGTTATCCGGGGTCTGGAACCCTGGGTTCGCTATTGGTGTGGGTCGAAAGGGTTGACAAGTGGGGCGAAGTGGGTCATAGTGGCGTCCGCACCCGAGGAGGGTGGATAGTGAGGACGGACGGAAAGACCTTGAAGTGTTCCTTGGCGAGTATTTCCACAGCCTGGACGAGAAGGGGCGCGTGGTGATGCCATCGGGGTTCCGGCGCGACCTGGAGGACGGCTGCGTGGTCACCAAGGGCCAGGACGGCCAGCTCGTCATCTTCTCCGCCGCGGACTTCTCCCAGAAGGCGGCCGAGGTGATGGAGCGGCCCCAGGACCGGATGGGCCGCCGCATCTCGCGAACCGTCTTCGGCGGGGCCGACCTCCAGGCACTGGACAAGTCGGGCCGGGTCCTGGTCAAGCCGGAGCTTCGCGAGTTCGCCGATCTGGAGACGGCCACCGAGGTGGCCGTCGTTGGGGTCTTCGATCACGTCGAGCTCTGGGACAAGGATCGCTACCTCGCCGACCGTACCGCCGGAGACGAGGTCTACCAGGAGGAGGACTGAGAGAGCCCAACTGGCTTGGCTCATTGCCAGCCCCCCGGACACCAATTGAAACGCCCCTGACTCCGCCCGCTTTCGATTGGTACCAGCGCCCGGGGGGCTGGCAATGGACCAGGACCGACAGATAGGAGAAGACGGCTACCACCGTCCGGTCCTGGCCGAAGAGGTCGTCGGGCTGATCGAGCCCGTCACCCCAGGAGTGGTGGTCGACGCCACCTTCGGGGGTGGCGGGCACACCAGGCGGCTGCTGGCTGAGCTTGGAGACGAAGTGACTATTTTCGGCATAGACAGAGACCCCGAGGCGGTGGCCAATGCCAGAGAGCTCGGGGTCACCGTCGTCAAAGGGAACTTCGCCGATATGGAATCTCTCCTCGGCGGCATCCTCGAGGAAGCTCCCGCCGCGGTGCTCCTCGACCTCGGCGTCTCCTCCTGGCAGCTCGACACCGCCGAGCGAGGCTTCTCCTACCACGGCGAAGGCCCCCTCGACATGAGGATGGGCCCCGACACGCGTCTCGCCGCCCACCAGATCGTCAACGAATGGGACCGAGCCGAGATCGCCCGGATCATCCGGGAGCTGGGCGAGGACCCGATGGCCGAGAGGATCGCCCGGGCGATCATCGAGAACCGGCCCATAGAGACCACGACGGAGCTGTCCACCGTCATCGCAGCGGCTGTGCCCGCGGCCCGGCGTCGGGCGGGTCATCCCGCCCGACGCACCTTCCAGGCGATCCGCATCGCGGTCAACCGCGAGCTCGACTCGCTTCGCCAGGGTCTGGAGGCCGCGCTCTCCCTGGTCAAGGAGGGGGGACGGGTCATCGTGATCTCCTACCACTCCCTCGAGGACAGGATCGTCAAGCAGCGTTTCGCCAGCGGGGCGAGGGGCTGCACCTGTCCCCCCGACATGCCGGTGTGCGGCTGCGGGAACACCGCGGAGCTCCGTCTGCTCACACGGAAGCCGGTGCGACCCGGCCCCGAGGAGATCGAGTCGAACCGGCGGGCGCGATCGGCGGTGCTCCGCGCCGCGGAGAGGCTGGCGGCATGACCGCCCCCGCGGCTCGCCCCCGTCGGCAGACCGAAGGCTCCCTGCGGCTGATCCAGGGCCGGCGAGCTCGCAGGCCTACCGTGGCGCCCTGGATGGTGATGGCCCTGATCGGGGTGGTGGCCTTTCTCGGTTTGGGGTTCGCCCGGACCAGCCTCGATCGCTCCGCATTCGAGCTGGCCGAGCTCAACGCCGAGATCGACGCCCAGCTCGCCCTCAATCAGAAGCTGAAGCTGGAGATCGCCCGGCTGGAGAACCCGGCTCGCATCGCCCCGCTCGCCCTGGAGATGGGGATGGTGATCCCCTCTGACACCAACCAGCTGCTAGTCGATCTGGACACGGCCCCGGTGGTGGCCGAGACCGGCGGTGGCGGAGAGAACCGAGGATGACCCGGAGACGCGCTGGCAACGGGCATGACGACGGGGCCTTCCCCCTCCGCTGTGCCGGAAGGGGAGACCAGGCCCATGGCGTCGAGTAGCGGGCGCAGCCGCTTCAACCCGGCCCGAGCCCGACTCGCCCTCATGGGCGTGCTGGTGTTGGCCGCCTGGCTGGGGATGGCCTACCGCCTCTTCCAGATCCAGGTGGTGCAGGCCGCCGAGCTCGCCGAGAAGGGGATGACCCAGCGTCTCGTCTCCAGAGAGCTGGCGCCACAGCGGGGCAAGATCTTCGACCGCAACGGCGAGCTCCTGGCGATGACGGTCGAGTCCCAGAGCATCTACGCCGACCCCCGCCAGCTCGAGGAGCCGCTTTGGGTGGCTCAGCAGATCGGGGGTCTGCTCGGCGTCGACTCCGAGGGCCTTCATGAGCGGCTGACCGGCGACTCCAGCTTCGTCTACCTCAAGCGCCAGGTGGAAGGGGTGGTCGCCGAGCAGGTGCTCGATCTGGGGATCAGGGGCATCTACGCGCACCCCGAGCCGACCCGGATCTACCCGGCGGGCCCGGTGGCCAGCCATGTCACCGGGTTTGTCAACATCGACGGGGTGGGCCAGGAAGGACTCGAGCTCGTCTATGACGAGGAGCTCACCGGCCGTCCCGGCGAAGCGGTTTTCGAACGGGCCCTGACCGGCGAGGTGATTCCCCAGGGGCAGACCAGCATCATCCCGGCGCAGCCGGGCAGCGACCTCAACACCACGATCGACCTCCCCCTCCAGTACCAGTCGCAGCAGGCCTGTGCCGGGGCCCTCCAGCGCACCGGGGCCGCGTCGTGCTGGGTGGTGGTCCTCGGAGTGGAGACGGGAGAAGTATTGGCGATGACCGGCGCCCCCGCCTTCGATCCCCAGACCCGTCAGACCACCGACCCACGATGTGCCGATGCCGCGGACCCGGCGGCCTGCCGGATGTTCTCCAACTTCATCGTGAGAGGCATCTACGAGCCGGGATCGACACAAAAGCTGATCACGGTGGCCGCCGCCCTCGACACCGGAGAGGTGCAGGTCGGCACGGTGATCCCGCAGGTGGCCGATGTCCTCGAGCTCCTCGAAGGAGCCTGCGATTCAGGGGACAGCGACGTGTACGGGTGCTATCACGACTTCGATCCGCACGAGACCGAGGACATGAGCGTCGCCGAGGTCTTCACCCAATCGTCGAACATCGGGACCATCAAGATCGCCGAGCGACTCGGCCAGGACCGGCTCATCCCCTATCTGGAGGCGTTCGGGCTGGGGTCCGAGACCGGAGTCGACTACAGCGCAGAGGCCGAGGGGCTGCTCCGCTTCGACGCCGGCTGCCAGACCTGTTTGGCCTCGGCCGCCATCGGCTACTCGGTCGCGGTCACCCCTCTGCAGATAGCGGCCGCATATGCGGCCATCGCCAACGACGGCGTCTGGGTAGCTCCTCACATCGTCTCCTCGACCGTCGACGTCGACGGCCACACCGAGGTCGCCTCGCTGGAGACGCGAAGGGTGGTCTCGCCGGGCACTGCGCTGCTGATGCGAGAGCTCCTCGCCTCGGTGGTGGAGCACGGCACCGGGATCAATGCCGCCGTCCCCGGGTACCGGGTTGGCGGGAAGACGGGGACCGCGAACAAACTGGGGGAAGATGGCCGGTATACCGACGCCACCCGCGCCTCGTTCGTGGGGATGGCGCCCATCGATGATCCCAAGGTGGTGGTGGCGGTGGTCATCGACGCCCCGGCACACAAGTTCCGCACCGGCAACCTGGCCGCCGCCCCGGTCTTTGCCGAGGTGATGGAACAGGCCTTGCATCGTCTCGGGGTCACCCCTGATGGCACCGGGTAGGCCGGTATCCGCGCTGGCAGAGGCGGTGGGGGGCGATCTGGCGGCTTCCGGCGACGATGACCCGGTGATCAGCGATGTGACCCACGACTCGCAGATGGCCGGGCCAGGGATCCTGTTCGTCGCCATCGAGGGGGAAACCGCCGATGGGCACCGGTTCGTCCCTGATGCGGTCGTCGCAGGCTCCCCGGCGGTGTGCGTGGCGCGTCGCACCCATGCAGGGATCCCCGAGATCGTGGTCGGCGACACCCGTGCCGTGCTCGGGCCGCTCGCGGCCACGGTGCACGGGCACCCGTCGCACGCCCTGCGGGTGGTGGGGGTAACCGGCACCAACGGCAAGA
>JAHWLC010000096.1 GCA_019347585.1 Actinomycetota bacterium
CTGGGCTCTTCTCGAGTCCGGGTCCTTCGCCGGCTGAGCGCAGGTGGCGATGACTAGCGGCAGAGCCAGGGCCAGCGATCTCGTCCCCCGAGCAGGCTCAACCCGGATCGGACCGTTGAAGGTTGCCTCCGGTACCATCGCGGGCGATGTTCCCGAGTCCCCACGCCAGCAGTGGCTGGGCAGTGCGTGGGCTCGGGCTCGCCATCGTCACCGGTATCCTCGTCGCCGGTTGCTCTGAGCCGAGGATGTCGCTGGAGAGTTGGGAGCAGGTCTGGGACCAGGCGGTCGATCGGGTGGCCCGGGTGGAGGCGCCAGACATCCCCGAGGAGGAGTGCAGCGAGATGCTCGCCTACCTCCGGGAGCTGCGTCCGATGCTGGACCCACCCCCCGTAGAAGGACTGCAGAAGCCGTTGGACTCGTGGTTCAGACTGGCCGAGTCGGCCTTCTTCGAATGCCCGCCCGACGGGGAGACCGTGTCCGGTTGGGCCGATGCATTCGAGCGGCTCTCGCTCCTGGAGTCCGACATCGCCGCGGTGCTCGCCAGACATCGGTGAGTCGTTGAGGAGCGGGCACTAGTCATACGGGCCGGTTGGCTCAAGAAAGCTCGCGTCCGTTGCCGATGTTTGAGATGTGACGTCGAGCAACCTGCTCCACGGAATGCCGGGATCGGAATCCGAGCTCCGTGTGTTCGCCAGATACTGGGAGTGGGAGCGCATCGTCAGGGGCAATCTGCCCCGGGTCCTCGAGGAGAAGCTGCTCACCACCGTCTTCCAGACCGTCTTCCAGCTCGGCGTCGACCAGGCCCTCCCTTGTGGCTACGAGGCCCTGGCCCGCTTCCCCATCGCCCACCGCATCCCGGTCGGCCTCTGGTTTCGAGTCGCGCGTGAGGAGGGCCTGGGCCGGAAGCTGGAGAGCCTCGCCGCCGAGACCGCCGCGGACACCTGCGGCCAGCTTCCCGGGGACCGTTTCCTCACTGTCAACTCGTCGTTGATCAGCGTGGAGGTGGTCCTCGACGAGCTGGCGCCCTGCGTGGACATGCCGATCGTCCTCGACATCCCATATGGGGCCGTGCTCCAAGGCTCACACCGCAAGGCGTTCGACATGATCCGACATGCGGGGGTGGGGATATCGCTCGACGACGTCCCTCTGGTCCAACTCCACGAGCTGCGCCCCGACATCGAGGCCGCCCGACCCGATCATCTCAAGGTGGACGTTCTCATCGGGCTGTTCGACAACCCGATGGGCCGCTTCAATCTCGCCGAGGCTTCGGTGTGGTGCCGGGCTGCCGGGATCGTCCTGGTCGCCGAGCGGGTGGAAACGCCCGAGGACTTCGAGATGCTCCACGATCTGGGCGTGGAGATGGCGCAGGGTTACACCCTGGCCCGACCGGCCTGACGGCCCTGAAGCCTCCGGCCGAAGTATCAGAAACGCCAGAACGCCGGGACCCAACCCGCTCGCCTGCGGGTCCCGGCGGACTGGCGTGCGGCGACTGGCGTCACAGGACCGGCTGGCCCCTGGAGGCGGTTGTGCGTCGTCGGCGCGGGAAGTGAAGCCCGCCCCCACGCTCCGCCAACCTGTGACAGTCGGAGAGACAGTGCAAGGTCGTGGGGACGGGCTTCGGCCATGCGATGGTTATCGGCCTGCGCCGACTATTCCTGGGTGCCATTGGGGGTTTCCCCGGATGCACTAGACCGCGGGGTCACGGCCCGTGTTGCGGTCGGGAAGTTCTGCCAGACTCTCGCGGGGGATGAGCACATGATGACCAGCACGCTCGAAGCCGCCCGCGCCGCCGCCGGGCGCCATGCCTGGTCGGAGACCTTGGAGATCCTCCGCGCCGAGGACTCGACCCGGCCCCTGGCTGGAGCCGAGTTGGAGTTGCTGGGGCGTGCCGCCTGGTGGATGGGTGACATCAACTCCTGCATCGATGCGCGGGAGCGGGCGTACGTCGCCTACGTCGAAGAAGGGAACATGGCCCGGGCCGGCGTCGTGTGCCTCAACCTGGCAGAAGACCACTTCCACCGCCTGGCGGAGTCGGTGGGGAGGGGCTGGCTGACCAATGCCGAAAGGATCCTCGGGGCGCTGCCGGAAACGGTCGAGTACGGGTGGCTGGCCCGGATGCAATCGGTGGTTGCCATCGAAGGTCGGGGCGACGTCGAGGCGGCTCTCCAGCGCTCCCGGGTCGCCCACGAGCTGGGGGTGCGCTTCGGTGACCCTAACCTGGAGGTGCTCAGCATTCACGACCAGGGTCGTGCCCTGCTCGCCGGGGGGCGGGTCGAGGAGGGACTGGCCTTGATGGAGCAGGCGGCGGCACGGGCGGTCAGCGGTGAGCTGGAGGCCATGGCCACAGGGAAGATCTACTGCAACATGATCGACGCCTGTGAGCGTCTGGCCGACTACCGACGCGCCAAGGAATGGGACGAAGAGGCGCGACGCTGGTGCGAGCGGGTGGGCCAGGAGTCGGGGTTCCCCGGCATTTGCCGCGTGAAGCGGGCCGAGATCATGATGATGAGCGGGACCTGGAGCCTGGCCGAGGCCGAGGCGCGAAAGGCGACCGTGGAGCTGGTCGACTTCCTCGATTTCGCGGGCCACGGGTTCTCCGAGATCGGAGCGATACGGCTCAGGATGGGCGATCACGCGGGAGCCGAGGAGGCGTTCCGACAGGCCCGTGAGCTCGGCTTGGAGCCTCAGCCGGGGCTGGCCCTCCTCCGCCTGGCGACCGGGGACGTCGCCACGGCACGACAGCTGATCGACCGGCGCCTGGAGGACGCTCAGCTCCGTCTGGATCGAGCCCGCCTGCTCCCGGCGCGGATCGAGATCGCGCTGGCGGCCGACGACCTGGAAACGGCCGAGCAGGATGCAGCCGAGCTCGACGCCATCGCCGAGGAGTTCAAGTCGGAGACGCTGTCCGCCGCCGCGGCGCACTACGCCGGGATGACGGCTTTGCACCAGGGGAACCACGAGCGGGGTATCGAGATGCTGAGGCTCTCCGGCAAGCTGTACACGAGGTGCGGGTTGCCTTACGAGGCGGCGAGGTCGCGGCTCGGGCTCGGACTGGCCTATCGGGCTCGGGGGGCAGACGAACTGGCCCGTCTCGAGATAGATGCCGCACGAAGCGCCTTCGAGCAATTGGGAGCCGAGCCGGAGGCCCGCCGCGCCACGCAGCTGCTGCTGGATGACGACGCGCCCGATCCTGGGGTCAGGAAGATCAAGGCCATGATGTTCACCGACCTGGTCAGCTCGACCAGCCTGGTCGAAGCCATCGGAGACGAGGCATGGACGCACCTGGTCCGCTGGCACGACCGCATGTTGCGCTCACTGTTCGAGAAATTCGGGGGGATCGAGAACGACCGCGCGGGAGACGGCTTCTTCGTGGTCTTTGCCTCTTCTCGAGACGCCATCGACTGTGCCATCGAGATCCAGCGCAGTCTTCAGCGCCATCGCGCCGATTCCGGATTTGCTCCCGAAGTGCGTATCGGCATCCACAGTGCGGAGATCACCGAGGTGGCGGGGACGCACACCGGGGTCGAGGTGCACAAGGCGGCCCGCATCGCCGGACTCGCCGCGGCAGGTGAGGTCGTTGCCACCGCAGACACCCTTGCCGATCTCCCCGACCTGGCCGGGAGTCGGCGGCGATCCGTGGATGTGAGGGGGATCTCAGAGCCGGTCGAGGTGGCGACTGTCGTCTGGGAGTGACGGACCCGTCGCCGGCTCTCCTCGAGGTCTTGGGCGGCATGGCGATGCCCCAGCTACGCTCGGAGCCGCCGTAGTCACAGCTGAACAGGGACGCCGGGATGGATGCCACAAGGCTGGAGCAGGTGCCTATTTTCAGGGAGCTGTCACGCAAGCAGCGCAAGCTGGTGGCGAGCCATGCCGACGACGTCAGCCTGCCTGAAGGCTCCAAGATCGCAGAGCAGGGCCAACTGGCGTATGAGCTGTTCTTCATCGTCGAGGGGACCGCCGACGTGCTCGACGACGGGACCAAGATCGCCGAGCTCGGTCCTGGAGATGTCGTCGGAGAGATCGGAGTGTTGGAGACTCACAGCCGGACCGCCACCGTGGTCGCCACCAGCCCGATCGAGGCCATCGTCATGTACGGGCCGGAGTTGATGGCGCTCGACAAGGAGCTCCCCGGGGTGTTCGCTCAACTCCAGGACCTGGTACGGGAGCGTCTGAGCCGCGGCCGCCCCGGTTGATCCGGCCTGCTGACGCTCTGCAGTAGGCACGAGTTGGTTCGAGTCGGCCCTTTCAGAGCGGCTATTCGGGCCGATCCTGTGGCCGCATGGCGTCGAGCAAACGGAGAAGCTCCATCGGCAGCGGGAAGATGAGAGTCGAGTTGTGCTCGGCTGAGATCTCGGTCATGGCCTGGAGCACTCGAAGGTGTAAGGCGGCTGGACGGTCTTCGAGGAGCCGGGCCGCCTCGGCCAGGGTGGCCGCCGCCTCCTGCTCGCCGAGAGCGTGGATGACCTTGGCCCTGCGGTCGCGCTCCGACTCCGCCTGACGCGCCATCGCCCGCCTCATCGCATCGGGGAGCTCGACATCTTTCACCTCGACCAGCGTCACCTTGACTCCCCAGGGATCGGTCAGCGTGTCGATGATCTGCTGGAGCCGTCGGTTGATCTCGTCCCGATTGATGAGCAACTCGTCGAGCTCGGCCTGGCCGATGATGCTGCGCAGAGTGGTCTGGGCGACTTGGGAGGTAGCGAAGTTGAAGTTCTCGATCTCGAGGATCGCCTTGTTGGCGTCGACCACCCGGAAGTAGGCGACTGCGTTCACTCGAACCGTCACGTTGTCCTTGGTGATGATGTCCTGAGGGGGTATGTCGAGGGTCACGATGCGCAGACTCACCCTCAACAGCCGGTCGACGATGGGGATGATGAAGATGAGCCCGGGCCCTCGTGGAGCTCCGGTGACCCGGCCCAGCCTGAAGAGGACCCCTCTCTCGTATTCGGGGAGGATTTTGATTGCCGCTCGCAGGATGATGAGGAGGAGGATGCCGGCGATGGCCCAGCCGATCAGGGTCTCAGTGCTCATCATCTTCTCCTCTCGGCTCCACGATCAGGTCCAGTCCTTCGATGGCGACGATCTCAGCGGACTGACCCGTCTCCAGCTCTCCTCCGGTCGGTCGCACGGTCCACC
>JAHWLC010000097.1 GCA_019347585.1 Actinomycetota bacterium
AGACGCTGCTCGGTGCCGACGTCGGCGTGGCGACGACTCGGCGAATCATCGAGAAGCTGCAGTCGGAGCGCCCCGCCGACTTCGAAGAGGCCAGAGCGTTGCTTGCCGACGAGTTGATCGCGGAGATGGCCGGACGAGACCGCCAGCTCCACCTCGATGGCGCCCCGGCGTCGGTGTTAGTGGTCGGGGTCAACGGCACCGGGAAGACCACCACGATCGCCAAGCTGGCCAAGCGTCTCATGGACCAGGGCAGGACCGTCGTGCTCGCCGCCGCGGACACCTTCAGGGCGGCAGCCGGCGAGCAGCTGGCCACGTGGGGAGAACGGGTCGGTGCCCAGGTGGTCCGGGGCCAGCAGGGTGGCGATCCGGCCGCGGTCGCCTATGACGCGGTGAGCTCGGCGCGGTCCCGGGGCGCCGACGTGGTCGTCATCGACAGCGCGGGCAGGCTCCATTCCCGAAAGGACCTCATGGCCGAGCTCGCCAAGATCCACCGCGTCGCCGGTGGGGAGCAGGGGATGGATGAGGTCCTCCTCGTCATCGACGCCACCTCCGGCCAGAACGTGCTCGCCCAGGTGAGCGTATTCACCGCGGCGGTCCCGGTCTCCGGCCTGGTCTTGACCAAGCTCGACGGCACAGCCAGAGGAGGAATCGTGATCGCGGTCGAGAAGGACCTCGACGTCCCGGTCAAGCTGGTCGGGGTCGGCGAGGGCCTCGACGACCTGGTCGCCTTCGACCCGCGTACGTTCGTCGACTCGCTCCTGGGGCCATGATGGACGACGACGCTCTGATCGCCGCGGCCCGTGCCGCCGCCGAGGGCTCCTACTCGCCCTACTCCAAATTCAGGGTGGGAGCCGTCGCGGTCGGGTCCGGCGGGGAGATCTTCACCGGCGCCAACGTGGAGAACGCGGCCTATCCGGCCTCGTCGTGTGCCGAGGCGACCGCGATCAACACCGCGGTCTCACATGGGGTCAGGAAGATCGACACCGTGGCGGTCGCCTGCGTCGACGCCGAGGGCGCGGAAGGAGCCTATCCCTGCGGGCGATGCCGTCAGATCATGGCCGAATTCGGGGTGGAGCGGGTGCTGGTAAGCGCGGGGGAGGACTCGGAGGTCCGGGAGCACACCCTCGACGAGCTGCTTCCCCACCGCTTCACTCTCTGAGCGGAGACTCCGGCCTGACCTTCTCCCAGTCATCCCGATTCTCCTCGGCCACCACGAAGCGCAGCCCCTGCCAGGTGTCGTTGATCACGCCGGATCTGTCGTCGACCATCCCCGTATCTTCGAAGAGATCTCTGAGGACATCCTCGTCGAGCTCACCGGGGCCGTTGGGGGGATCTCGCTCCCAGGCGATCCACACCGCGCCATTCGGGGGGAGGACGGTGAGGACCCGCTGCAAGCCCCGCTCCGCCTCGGCCGGGCGGGCGGCGAAGATGAGAAAGAGATCGGCGGGCTGCTCGAAGGAATCACGATGTACGGTGACACGGTCGGGGAGATCGCCCAGCTCATATCGGAAGTAGTTGGGCTCGTGGAGGATCACCACCGTCATCCCGGGCTCGATCCCCAGCTTCTCCGCGATTCCCCTGTCCGCGTCGTCTGCCATGCATCCCTCAGGCTAGATTCGCTCACATCATGAGTCTGACACCGCCCAAGACCGTCACTTTCGCCATCTCCGCCATCGCCATCGTGCTGGGAATCCTGATGGACCCCGAGATCGGCCTGATAACGGGCTATGAGAACCTGGCCTTCTGGCTTCTCGCCGGCGGCGGAGTGCTGCTGTCGGTGGGTGTCTTGTTCAAGGGGATCTAGGCGCCCGTCCGGACCGCGTTGAGGAATCCCAGGTTTCTGGGGTAGCCACCGGGCCGGGTCAGCCATACCTTCTCCTCAACGGACGAGGAGGTACTGATGTCGTTGCAGGAGCTCCCGTACTCGGCGGGACGGCAAGATGGTGAGGCCTATTGGGTGCTGGGAGGGCTGTATACCTACAAGGCCCTCGCCGAGGAGGTGGGCGGGGACTACACGCTCATCGAAGTGCGGGCGGAGGCCGGGATGGCGATCCCGGTCCACTATCACGAAACGGAGACGGAAGGCTTCTACGTGGCCGACGGAGCCGTGACCCTGGTGGTTGGCGAGGACGAGGTGATGGCCCAACCGGGGTCGTTCATCTACGCGCCACCCGGCGTCCACCACGCTTTCCGTTTCGAGTCCGACGGGACCCTGGTCCTGCTGTTCACGAGGGGAACGGGCCACGAAGGCCTGTTCCGGGCGATCGGCGAGCCCGCCCAGGAGCGAGTTGTCCCCGGCCTGCCCGACGAGATGCCGGATCCCGAGGAGATGGCCAAAGAGGCGGCACAGCACGGGACCATCATCGTGGGCCCGCCGTTGCGCTGAGCGCCCGTCGGGCCGATGATCCGGCGGTCCTTGCATCAGAGGTTTCGTATCCTGCTCCGATGCCATCGGCCGATGTGGGGGAACGGGCCCACCGGGAGATCGCCCGGCTGGCGCATCGCGGCCTCGACCTGATCGCCTTTCTGGGCGAGGTCGAGGAGCAGTTCCGCCGGGTCCTCGATTTCGAGGGGGCGGCGTGCTTCTTCACCATCGATCCGGCCACCTCTCTCCTCACCGGCCACATCAACACCGACCTCGCACGTGATGACGCCCGCCGACGCGCCGTCAACCTCGGGGTGGCGAACAACGAGTACCGGGAAGAGGACTTCAACAAGTTCTCCCAGTTGGCCCGGGGCGCTCCCAGCGCCGGGATTCTCGCCAAGGCCACGAAGGGAAGACCGGAGAGGAGCTCTCGGTATTGGCAGCTGATCCGCCCCTTTGGCCTGGAAGGCGAGTTGCGCGCCGCCTTCGTCGTCGACCGTGTCTGCTGGGGTGGAGTGGCCCTGTTCCGCACCTCGGACCAGCCGCCATTCGAGGACGCCGAGTCCCGCTTCGTGCAACTGGTTGGCCCGGACCTGGCCGAGGGGATGCGCACCGCTCTGGTGCTCGGGCAAGTCGACGGGAGTCGCGGTCAGGAATCGCCGGCGCTGATCCTGATCGACGAACAGGGCCGGGTGGAGGGGATCAGCCCCAACGCTTCTGCATGGCTCGAGGAGCTGATCGACCCCGGAAGCCCCGACTCCGGGGTGTTGCCCGAGGTGGTCTACGCGGTGGCCGAGCAGGCGCGTCTGGCTGCGAAAGGAACCGGCCGTCACGGGGCGATCCGTCACCGTGTTCCTACGAGGCGGGGCGGCTGGGCAATCCTCCACGGGACGGTCCTGGAGGGCACGGGGCGGGGGGCGGTGGTCATCATCGAGCCTGCCCGGTCTCCTGAGATCGCCCCGCTCCTCCTCGAGGCGCACGGTCTGTCCGGTCGCGAGCGGGAGGTGACTTTTCTCGTCCTCCAGGGTCTGCCGACCTCTGATATCGCGACACGCCTCTTCATCTCGGCGTACACGGTTCAGGACCACCTCAAGGCAGTGTTCGAGAAGATGGGGGTGCGGAGCCGCAAGGCCCTCGTGGCGAAGGTGTTCTTCGACCACTACTTCCCTGGGTTGCAGGAGCAGGAACCGGTCACCTCGACCGAGTGGCCGGCACCGGAGCAGACTTAACTCCCGCTCGGCGGGATCGACCGGCCGCTCGTCACATCGATCACTTCCCGGTCGCCGAGGGGGTCTTTCAACCTCACCGGGTGAGGGATGGTGCACGGGCCGCGGATCGGGCCCGTTGACAACACCTCCACGGTCACCGAGTCGGCTGTCGCCTCCTCGAGCCGCGCCGTGGTGATGTACCCGCAGTCGGCGAGGTCGAGCAGGACTCGCTTGGGGTTGCCGTCGTCCAGCCGATAGCCGGTGATGTCGGGATAGCTGAGGGCGCGTGATGGGTCACCGCGCAAGTCGTACTCGCACTCGTCGTACACCACCGGTTCGGTTTGTATCGCCGCTGTGACGGTTCGATGGGCTTCGGGGGTGAGACGGCCGATCTCGTCGATGGTCTTGGGGCCGAAGTCCCCTCCCGTGCGGTCCTCCACGCATTCGACGATGCCGAGCAGACCGAGGTCGAAGGCATCCCCTGGTGGATTATTGCCACGGGACAGGCCGGCGTAGTCGAAGAGGCAGCGCTGATAGGCCTCGGGGTAGTCGCGTCGCACCACCGGGTCGACGTCGAAGAGCTCGAAGGTGGTGTCGGCCCCGGCGTCGGCGAGGCAGTCGAACACAGCCCGCCGCGCCAGCTCGCGCTCCTCGTCGGTGACCACGCCGTCGTCCATGATCTCCTCAGGGGTGGGCAGGGTCTCCGGAGAGGAGCAGGCGAAGGAGAGGAGGGCCAACAGGAGCAGCAGGCCGCTCCTAGGCACGCCCCTCCAGGGCCTCGATCAGCTTGGGCAGCACCTTGTGCACGTCGCCCACCACTCCGAGGTCCGCCACCGAGAAGATGGGGGCGTCGGGGTCCTTGTTGATGGCGATGATGGTGCCGGCGTCCTTCATCCCGACCAGATGCTGCATGGCGCCTGAGATGCCACAGGCGATGTAGACGTCGGGTTTCACCGTCTTCCCGGTCTGGCCCACCTGCTTGGCGTAGGGGACCCAGCCGGCGTCGACGATGGCCCGGGTGGCGCCGGTGGCGGCGCGCAGCCGGTTCGCCAGCGTCTCGACGAGCTCGCCGTAGGCATCGGGCGAGCCCAGCCCACGGCCCCCTGACACCACCACCGCGGCATCGCCCAACTGCGGACCCTCCCGCTCCTCGACGTGGGACTCGGCGACCGTCGCCTCCGAGCCGCCGACATCGGCAAGCTCGGTCTTCTCCACCTCCGGCGTCCCCCCGCCGGAGGCCTCGGCCGGGAACGACTTGGGCCGGATCATCACGATGTGGGGGCCCTCCGAGGCGGCGGCGGTGGCGATTTGGCTGCCCCCGAAGATCTCGTGGTCAGTCTCGACGGTGCCGTCCCCAAAACGCACATCCGAGGCGTTGGAGAGCACGCCCACCCCGAGCCGGGCGCCGAGACGACCGGCGATATCACGATCGGTGTAAGCCTGTCCGAGGAGGAGGAGTGAGTCGGCCCCGAGTCGCTCGGCGAGGGAGGCGGCTGCAGGACCGGAGGGGAGCCGGTCGCCGGGGTCGGCATGAACCACCTTCTTCGCTCCG
>JAHWLC010000098.1 GCA_019347585.1 Actinomycetota bacterium
CTCGACCAGCGCGTGGCCGCCGGGATCGGCAACGTCTTCAAGTCGGAGTTGCTCTTTCTGGAGAGGGTCCATCCCGATACCGGGGTCGCGGACCTCGCGGACGAGACTCTGCTCGACCTGGGGCGGCGCGCCCGCCGCCTCATTCCGGCCAATGTCGGCGAGCGCCGATCCACCACCGGGGAGCGCAGCAGGGGCCGGGAGACCTGGGTGTACGGACGGGAGGGCAAGCCGTGCCGCCGGTGTGGCTCGCCGGTGGAGATGGGACGGCGCCAGGAGAGGGTGACGTTTTGGTGCCCGGTGTGCCAGCCTGCTCCGGACTGATCAGGTGGCGGCGAGGATCTCTTCGACCAGAGCTTCACCCTCGAGGTCATCGTCGATGGACAGCGGCACGTCCGGGGTCACGCCGACTCCACCGAAGTCGAGTCCCCCGGGTGTCAGCCAGCGGGCGATGGTCAGCTTGAGCGCCCCGCCGTCGGAGAGGTTGAATCGCTGCTGCACCGTGTTCTTGCCAAAGGTGTTCTCCCCGACCACCGTCGCCCGCCCCCGTTCCTGGAGAGTGGCCGACACCACCTCCGAGGCGGAGGCGCTGCCCTTGTTGACGATGAACACGACCCCCACCTCCTCGGGCACTATCGAAGCGCCGGTCACCTCGTAGGTGACGTTCGCGTCGGGGCCCTCGGTGATCACAACCTCACCGTCCGGCAGGAAGGCCGAGGTGATCTCGATCGCGGTGTCCAACAGTCCGCCCGGGTTGTTGCGGAGATCGACCACGAGCCGGTCGATGTCGGCGGCGAGCAGCTCCACCAATGCCTCCTCGAACTGCTCGTCGGCGCTCTGGGTGAAGACGCTGAGCTTGATGTATCCGGTGTCGCCGTAGATCTCCGACTCGAGGATCGGGATCAACACCGCCTCCCGGGTGATACTCACCTCGACGAGCTCGCCGTCTCGTTCCAGGGTCAGGTCCACCTCGGTCCCCGCCGGCCCCCGCACCGCGGCGGTGACCGCGTCGATGCTCCAACCGATTATCGACTGCCCGTCGACCTGGATGAGCACGTCGTCGCGCTGCAGGCCTACCGCCTGGGCGGGCGCTCCCTCGATGGTGGAGACGATGTAGATGCGGCAGGTGTCCGAGATGATGGAGCACTGGCGGTTGCCCTCCTCCTTGGTGCGGTCTTCGGGCGAGACCAGCGCCCCGATCCCCTCGATCTCCCCTTCCTGCTCCTCCTGGAGGAGGGACAGAGCCTGCGAGTCGAGGTAGACCGAGTTCGCGTCGAGGGCGTTGAGGGCCACGCCCTCGACCATCGCCCGCGCCGCCTGCTCCGAGTCGTCTGCTTCGGCTCCCGCCACCCGGCACGCCTCGGCGAACTCGGCGGCCGGGAGCGGGCAGACCAGGGGCTGGTCCCGATCGGCCCCGTCGAGTTCCTCGAGGCCATCGGTGGCGGCGTCGGCGAGGGTGGCATCATCGATCTCGTCGACATAGTGCGTCTTGATCAGGTCGTAGACCTCGCAGACGATGGCCACCGACTCGGGAGCGTCCCCGCACTGCACCTGTTGCACGCTTCGCTCGCGGGCGCCGCCAGGGGTCGTCGCCGTGGCGATGGTCGTCGTGACCTCGGGTGCGCTGCTGGTGGATACCGCCGGCACCGTCGTCGACGGCGCGGCCTCCTCGCCGTCGCACGCGCCGAGCGCGAGCATCAGGAGAGTGGCGATGATCAGGAGGTGTCTGATGGTCATGAGGCAGCTTCTACGGCGGCGGCCACGGCGTCTTCCAGAGTGGCCGCGGCTGCCCATTCGACCCAACGATCGGGGACCAGCCCGCCGGTCCCCACTGTCTGGCCGGCGGGTGTTCTCCACCGGGCGACGACGACATGGAGCTCTCCGCCGTTGTTCAGCCCGAAGGGTATCTGCACCGCGTCTTTACCGAAGGTGGCCGTCCCCACGATGGTGGCCCCTCGCCGGTCACGGAGCGCACCCGCGAAGATCTCCGCTGCCGAGGCCGTTCCTCCGTTGACCATCACCACCAGCCGCTGGTTGGTCGCCAGGCCGCCCGGCAGCGCCTCGTACTCCTCGGTGCCCTCCCGCCACTCCTCCACCACGACGACTCCGTCGGATATGAACTCGGAGGCGACCTCGACCGCCGAGTGGATGTACCCCCCCGGGTTGTCCCGCAGATCTACGACGATGGTCTGGGGCCGGGCCTGGATCACCGCCGACAGGGCTCCGTGGACCAGCCCGGGGATGTCTTCTTCGAAGTCGGGGATCCTCAGGTAGGCGATCGAGGGGAGCGGAAAATCGACTTCGACAGTGGGGATCTCCAGCTCACCGCGCTCCACCACCAGAGGCAGGGTCTCCTCTCCGCGCTGGACGGTCACGGCCACCGTGCCGGTCTCGTCCCCGGCCAGTTCGGAGGCGAGGGCGGTGAAGCCCCGGCCCTCCACCGGCGAGCCCTCGACGGCGACGATGCGATCGCCCGCCCGCATCCCGGCTTCGGCTCCGGGGTTGTCCTCGAGCACGAAGACCACCTCGAGGGGGCAGGCTTCGGCGATTCTCATGCACTTGGACCCGGCAGCGTCGGTGGCGTCGAGAAGGATGCCCAACCCCCGCACCAGCCCGTTGGCCCGGAACGCCTCGGCCTCCTCGGGCGGGACGTAGTAGGTGTAGGCGCCGAGCCCCAGGTTTGCCATGGCGGTTGCGGCGGCTTCCACCGCGGGGCCCACGGGAAGTGCAGATTCGGCGACCCGGCGCGCCAGCTCGGCGCACAGCTCTTCGAACGCCCGGTCGGGTATGGCGCAGAAGAGGATTCGTGGAGCGGGCTCCGTCGCCTCGGTCGAGAACTGCCGCAGGCCCTCCAATGCCAGGGCGGCGAGATTCCCGGACGGGAAGGGGCCGTCGACGTGGCTCTCCTGGGCGAGCTCGTATATCTCACAGAGAGGCGAGAAGGTGACCGGCGGGCTGGTGCAGCCCTGGATCTGATACGCCTGCGCCGGCGTGGTCGAGCCGGGCGCCGCGGGGCTCGGGGTGGTGGTCGGTGTGGGCGCGGTCGCCGGTGTCTCCCCCGCGGGGGCGGAGCAGGAGGCCAGCAACAAGAGGGCGACGAGGCCGCACCTGGATCTCATGGGGGCAATGTCGGCAGTTACCGTCGCCGGGATGAGCCATCGCTTCCTGCTGCGGGACCCGCTGGGTGACGTGGTCACCCGGGACGTGGTCGATGGGCGCTGGGTCCCTGCCGAGGGGAAAGCCGACACGGTGGTCGGCGAAGGGCTGTGGGCGCTGCCGGGTCTGGTCGATGCCCACGCCCATCTCGCCGTGGAGCGCCTCGACTACGAGCCCGGAGACCTGGAGGGTGCGATGCGGAGGGCGCGGGAGTCGCTGGCGGCCGGGGTCACCCTGGTGCTCGACAAGGGGTGGAGGGACCTGACCACCATCGAGGTGGAACGGCATCTTCCCCCGGAGGAGCGGCCGGACATCGAGGCCGCGGGGCGGATCATCGCGGTCGACGAGGGTTACTTCCCGGGCTTTGCCATCGAAGTCGGGCCCGGGGAACTGGGAAAGGTCGTCGCCACCGAGGCCGCCGCCGGGCTGGGCTGGGTCAAGCTGATCGGGGACTGGCCCAGGAAAGGCCGGGGGCCGGTCGCCAACTTCGACGCAGACGATCTGCGTCTGGCCGTCGAGGTCGCGGAGACCTCCAACGCCAGGGTCGCCATCCATACCATGGCCCGCGAGGTGCCCTCCCTGGCCGTCGCCGCCGGAGTCCACTCCATCGAGCACGGTCTCTTTCTCACCGACGAGGACATCGCCTCTCTCGGCGCCCGTCAGGGGATGTGGGTACCGACCATCAGACGGGTCAAGGCCACCATCACCCAGCTCGGACCGGGCTCCTCCGGGGCCAAGCTCCTCAGTGAGGGGCTGCAGAACGTCTCGCGCCTTCTTCCCCTCGCCGCTGAGGCGGGGGTGAGGGTGCTGGCGGGCACGGACCTGGTCGGCTCTCCCGCCCAGGTGGCCCGGGAGGCCATAGAGCTCGGCGAGAACGGTCTGGGAAATCGAGAGATGGTGGAGGCGGTGTCCTCCGCAGCTCGCGCCGGCACCGGCCGTCCCCGTGGATTCGAGAGCGGCGGCTGGGCCGACGCCGTCCTCTACCCGGAAGATCCGGTGGCCGAGCCCGAAGTGCTGTCCCACCCCGCGGTCGTGGTGAGAATGGGCCGGATGCTGTGAGGCTCATCCTCGCCTCCGGCTCCCCGCGGCGCGCCCAGCTGCTCGACCAACTCGGCCTCGACTTCGTCGTCCAGCCTTCCGAGGTCGACGAGAGCCGCTTTCCGGACGAGCCCCCGGCGGAGTACGTGGAGCGGGTGGCGCGCCAGAAGTGCCTGGCCGTCCTGGCGCCCGACACTCTCGTGGTCGCGGCCGACACCGCCGTGGTCCACGAGGGGAGGGTGCTGGGCAAGCCCGCCCACCCCGAAGAGGCCCGCTCCATGCTGCGTCGGCTGCAAGACGACACCCACGACGTCTTCACCGGAGTCGCCGTCTCCGCGGTGCGCGATGGCGGCTCGTCGACGCGGTCGGCCGTCGATGTCACCAGAGTCGAGATGCTCCCCATCACCGACGAGGAGATCGACGACTACGTCTCCTCGGGAGAGCCGATGGGCAAGGCCGGCGCCTACGCCCTGCAAGGCCTCGGCGGCGTCTTCGTCAGGTCGGTCGCGGGAAGCCCGTACACCGTGATCGGCCTTCCCGTCCACCTCCTTCCCAGGATGGCCGCGGCGGTGGGGGTGCGCTGGGCCGACTTCCGGGTTCGGGCCGAGCGGGTGAGTGGTTAACTAGCCCGATGCCGAAGGGGATTCTCGCCGTCTTGCTGCTGATGGCGGCATGCGGTTCCCCCGGGGAGCCCGAGGCGACCGGCAACACTGAGGCAGTGACGACCAGCTCGGAGCAGCCCAACACCACGTCAACGACCGCGACGTCAACGACGACGACCACGGTGGCCGAGACCACCACCTCGGCGGAAACGACGACGACCGGCGGGTCGGCCACGAGCAGTGAGCCAGTGGCGGGGAACTGGGCGGATGAGCCGCTGATCGTCACCGATCTCGGCGCCCTCGGC
>JAHWLC010000099.1 GCA_019347585.1 Actinomycetota bacterium
GAGCTCTCCTGGCAGCACGTCAACCATCCCGGGGAGATGGTGAAAGTAGGGGACAAGGTCAAGGTCAAGGTGCTCGAGGTCGACCGGGACCGGGAGCGCATCTCGCTCTCCATGAGACAGACCACAAGCGACCCATGGGACGTCTTCACCAACGAGCACCAGGAAGGCGACGTCATCGAGGGCACGGTGACCAAGACCGTCCCCTTCGGGGCCTTCGTGGCAGTGGCCGACGGGGTCGAAGGCCTGGTCCACGTCTCCGAGATCGCCGCCCACCGCGTCGAGTCGCCCGAGCTCGAGCTCTCCATCGGGCAGAAGGTCCAGGTGAAGATCACCGAGAAGGAAGACGAGCGACGCCGTATCTCCCTCTCCATCAAGCAGGCCCAGCCCGGCTACACCGAGCGCCCCAAGACCGAAGAGAAGCGCCGGCCCCCCAAGGACCGCGAATTCGAGCGGGAGTTCGGGGCCGAGGCCGAGGAGCAGCCGCCAATGCCGGTCGACGCCTCCCTGGAGGCGATCCTGCGCGAGCTCAAAGAGCGTGGCATCGGTCGTCGCTGACCTGCTCGTCCGCTGATCCACCATCCGGAAGACCCCGATCAGAGGGGGTCTCTCGTCTCATAGGCAGCGAGGCCGCCCCTTCATAGATTGTCATTGAAACTCTCAAGAGTGCTCTTGAGGGTTCCGACAATCCAGTGTGGTCTTTGAACCGAAACACCGGGCGGGCCTGGTCCCGCCGGTAGCATTCCCACGATTGGCCGTCGCGGCAAGGTCGGCGAGTCAGCGAGGGGACAACCGAAGGGGACTCTATGGGTAGGAGAGCCATCGTTCTGCTCGTGGCCTTGGTTCTGGCAGGAGTGGCCGCTTGGGCGGTCTGGAACTTCCTCCAGAGCGTTGAGCAGGAGGCCGAAGCAGGGCAGCAGCAGGTCGACGTCTTCAGGGCGGGCGACCAGAACATCCAGGAAGGGACACAAGGCGACGTCCTCATCAGCGACTTCAACGCCGGGGGGACACTGGTCCAGGCCGGGACCGACGAGATCCAGGACGTCCCCGCCGACGCCATCCAAACCGCCGACGAGCTCCGCGAGGTGCTCAGCGGCAAGGTGGCGGCAGGGCCGATCTCGGGCAACGCCGTCCTCACCCGCTCCCAGTGGATCGAGGTCACGGCCGATGTGATCCCGCTCGCCGAGCGGATCCCGTCCGGCAAGCAGGCCCTCACCATCGGCACCAGCAACCTCCAGGGCGTCAACGGCTTCGTCGAGGCCGGCGACCGGGTCAACCTGATCATCACGCTCGAGCTCCGGTTCGATCTGCTCCCCGAGCAATTCTCCGGGATCGCGGTCACTCCCGAGCAGCCTGCCGAGGGTGCGCAGGAGGCCGAGGAGGTCGTGGTCACCTACACCCGCTATGTGATGCAGGGGATCCCGGTGCTCGCTGCCGGGCGGGAGATTCGGCCCGACGCGGACGCCCCCACCGAAGGATCGGTGGACGCCACCACCGCTACCACCCTCCCCGGCGAGCAGCAGGCCGAGGACACCGGCAACGAGACGGTGTTCACCCTCGAGGTGACGCCCGATCAGGCGGAGCGCATCGTCTACGCCGTCCAGAACGGCACGGTGTGGCTGACCCTGGTGCCCGAGGACTTCGTCGAGGTGGAGACACCCGGCGTCATCATCGACACCCTGTTCGGCGGCGACCTCATCGAAGACATCTTCGGAAGCTGAGGACCTGAGAGAGGCATCGGCATGTCGATCGCAGAGCACAACCTCCTGGTAGTCGATCGAGACGACGACTTCGTCTCCGCGGCCAAAGAGCTCTTCGACGGGCGTCTCCCCATCGCGAGGAGTCTCGAGGAGGCGAGCCAGACCCTGGAGTTCGGCGACATCCGGATGCTCTTGATCGGTCCCAGCTACGACGACGAAGGCGACATGGACCAGATCCGGATGATGCACAACCAGGACCCGGCCCTCATCATGATGCTGGTGGCCGAGGAGGTCACCGCAGACCTGCTTCGCCAGGGGATGAGGGCCGGAGTCTCCGACGTGATCGAGGCCCCCCTCGACGAGGAGAAGATCGAGTCCGCCATCGAGCGGTTCGCCCACGACGTGCTCAAGCGCAAGCGGGAAACCCCCCGGGAGGAAGCGCCGTCTGCTCCCAAGGGGAAGAAGGGCCACGTGATCACGATCATCTCCGCCAAGGGGGGGAGTGGCAAGACCGTCCTCGCCACCAACGTCGCCCTGTTGCTCACCCGGATCCCCAATGCCAAGGTGTGCCTGGTCGACGCCGACCTCCAGTTCGGCGACGTCTGCCTGGTCCTCCAGATGGAGCCTCGCTTCACGATGGTCAACGCGGCCCACGAGCTGCACCAGCTCGATTCCGAGATGCTGGACTCGCTTCTCACCGAGCATCCCAGCGGTCTCAAGGTGCTCGCCGCCCCCCTGGAGCCGGCGTTCGCCGACGACATCACCACTGCGGGCCTCATGCAGATGATCGACCTCCTCCAGGAGACCTACGACTACATCGTGGTCGACACCGCCTCCCTGCTCGACGAGCTCATGCTGTCGCTGATCGAGAAGTCGGAGGACATTCTGATGTTGGTCGACATGGACCTCCCCTCGGTCAAGAACGCCAAGCTGGCCCTGGAGACGCTACGGCTCCTCAAGTTCAGCACACAGAACGTCCATCTGGTGATGAACCGCAGCAACTCCAAGGCCCGCCTCGACAACAAAGAAATCGAAGGAGCGCTCAAGATGCAGATCTCGGCTGCCGTTCCTTCAGATGCGATCGTGGCCGCCTCGGTGAACGAGGGAAGGGCCGTGGTCGAGACCGACCCGAAGTCGAAGGTGGCGAAGGGCTTCGAGTCGGTGGCGGCGCTCATCGTCGCCGACATACCGGAAGCAACACAGAAATCGGGCCTCTTCGGCCGGAAATGAGTAAGGGGGCGTGAACATGCCATCACTGTCAGAGAGAGTCGCAGCGGCGAGGCAGGTCGAGACGGCCGACTCGGTGACCCGCAGCGACGCGATGAGCGAGCTGCGCGGGCGTCTCCACTTCAAGGTGGTCGAGGAGCTCGGACCCAGTCTCTACGACCGTGGCATATCCGATGCCGAGCTGCGTCTTCGCGTCCTCGAGATGCTGGAGTGGGCAGTCGACCAGGAGCAGGGGATCCCCCTCTCCTCCGCAGACCGGCGCGCCCTCCTCAACGAGATCGCCTCCGACGTCCTCGGTTACGGGCCGATCGACCCGCTGCTCAACGACCCGGACATCACCGAGGTCATGGCCAACGGCCCCTACGACGTCTACTTCGAGAAGTCGGGGCGCATCCTCAAGTCCGATATCCGGTTCGTCGATGAGACCCATCTCCGCCGGATCATCGACAAGATCGTGGGCCAGATCGGTCGTCGTGTCGACGAGGCCACGCCGATGGTGGACGCTCGTCTCCCCGACGGCTCCCGTGTCAACGCCATCATCGCACCCCTGGCCATCGGGGGCCCGTTCCTCACCATTCGAAAGTTCGCGGTGGACCCGTACCAGGAGGCCGACCTGATCAACTTCGGCACGCTGACCCAGCGGGTCGCAGACTTCCTCAGAGCGTGCGTCCGGGGACGGCTCAACATCCTCATCTCCGGAGGCACCGGCTCGGGCAAGACCACCACCCTCAATGTGATATCGTCGTACATCCCGGGCGACGAGCGGATCATCACCGTGGAGGACGCCGCCGAGCTCCAGTTGCACCAGGAGCACGTCCTCACGCTGGAGTCCCGCCCCGCCAACATCGAGGGCCAGGGCGCGGTGGCTATCCGCGACCTGGTGAAGAACACACTCCGCATGCGTCCCGACCGCATCGTCGTCGGTGAGGTCCGCGATGCGGCCGCCCTCGACATGCTCCAGGCGATGAACACCGGTCACGACGGCTCGCTGACCACGGTCCACTCCAACGGACCGCGGGACACACTGTCCCGCATCGAGACCATGGTGCTCATGGCGGGCTACGACCTGCCGGTCCGGGCCATCCGCGAGCAGGTCGCCTCGGCGGTCGACCTGATCGTGCACGTCTCCCGTCTCAAGGACGGGACCCGCCGGATCACCCACATCACCGAGGTCGAGGGCATGGAGGGCGAGATCATCACCCTTCAGGACCTGTTCCTCTTCGACTTCGGGATGGGTGTGGACGACGAGGGCAAGTACCTGGGCCGTCTCAAGGCCACCGGCATCCGCCCCACCTTCTCCGAGGAGCTGGCCAACCAAGGGATCCGCCTTCCCGCCGACCTGTTCGATCCCGAGCCCTTCTCACGGGGAAGCCGTTGATGAGACGAGCCCTGCTCGCCACGGCGCTCCTGGTCGTGGGGACTTTGCCGGCGGTCGCCCAGACAAACCAGGAGATCGAGATCGTCGACTTCAACGGCGCCCGATACGCCGACGGCGGCCAGACCGTGGTGGTCATCGAGCTGCGCAACCTTCAAACCGAGCCCGACCCGGCATTGATCCAGATCACAGCAAACGGACAGCCCGTGGAGAACCTCGAGGTGGTGCGTCTCGCCGACTCCTCGGTGCCGGTCGGCACCGTGCTCGTAATCGACGCCTCCGGCTCGATGGCCGGAGCGCCCATGGACGCGGCGAAGACCGCGGCCATCGACTTCATCTCGCAGGCAGGTCCCGGGGACCAGATCGCCCTGGTCGCCTTCTCCGACCAGGTCACGGTGCTTTCCGGGTTCACCAATAACCTCGACGCGCTCAACGGGCTGATCAACGGGATCGAGGCCACCGGGGAGACCGCCTTCAACGACGCGGTCATCCAGGGGGCCGAGCTCTTCGGGGCGGCGTCGGCCCGCGAGTTCCTTCCGAACATGATCGTGCTCACCGACGGGGAAGACACCGCCTCCACCGCCACCATCGACGAGGCCGTCGCTGCGGTCTCCGAGTCGGGGGCGAGAGTGTTCGGAGTGGCTCTGGAATCCCCCGACTTCAATCCCGGTCCCGTCGAGCAGGTGGCCGCGGCGGGCAACGGGCTCTTCCTCTCCACGCCGGACCCGGCCCAGTTGTCGGCACTGTACGGCCAGATCAGCAGGGAGATCAGCAATACGCTCGTGG
>JAHWLC010000009.1 GCA_019347585.1 Actinomycetota bacterium
TCGCTTTTCCCCATCGCACAGCAGTGGATCGACTCCTCCGTGGCCGGGATGCTCAACGGAGCAATGCCACTGACGGCCGCGGGTTGGGCCACTCTGTTGTTGCGGAGGTGACCCGGGTGATGGTGATCGAGGACCTCGGGGAGCGGGTCCGGATCGAGGTCGGCGAGCCTCTCCCCCTGATCGCCGAGGTGACGCCGGCGGCCGTCGCCGACCTGGGCCTGACCCCGGGCTCGCCGGTTTGGGTCTCGGTCAAGGCCACCGAGATCACGGTCAGCGAGAGTTGAAGAACCGTTCTGTGTCGATTTACCGGTGCTATATCCCGGTAAATCGACACAGAAGCGTCAGGAGCAGCGGGCGCAGGTGCCGGAGACCACCAGGTCGATGGCGGTTGCGTCGAAACGGTGTTCGCCGCGGAGGTGTTCTCGCACCTGCTCGACGATGTCGCCTCCGTGATGCTCCACACCGCCACAGGAAGTGCAGCGGAGGTGGAACTGCTGGTCGGGATGGGCCATCTCCCAGTGCGAGGCAGACGGGCCCAGGCTGGATTCGCGAATCAGACCGAGCTCGTTGAGGAGAGCGAGGGTGCGGTAGACGGAGGAGACATTGATCCCCGGGTCCTCGCTCTGCACCAGCCCGGCGATCTCCTCGGCGGTGAGGTGGGCGTCGGCGTCCCGGATGACCTCCCAAACCGCCCGGCGGGGCGTGGTGACCCGGTGACCGGCCCGACGCAGCGCCCCATCTAGTTCCTGTGTCTCCATCGGGCCCCAGCTTATTGCGAGCTATTCGCAATTACGATATCTTCTGAGCAACACCATCGAGGCGGAGACATGCACGCACCCGACGGCTTCCTGAATGCCGGCACCGCCGTGGTCACCGGAGCGTTGAGCGCGGGCACCGTGGGCGCCGCGCTCCGTCAGGCGAAGCACTACCTCCAGCACCGGCAGGTCCCGCTCGCCGGGATCACGGCAGCCTTCGTCTTCGCCGCCCAGATGTTCAACTTCCCCATTGCCGCCGGCACCACCGGCCACCTGCTGGGAGGAGCACTCGCCGCCATCCTCCTCGGGCCCCACGTCGGGGCGGTGGTGATCACCGTGGTCGTAGTGGTGCAGGCGCTGGTGTTCGCCGACGGGGGCCTGACCGCACTGGGCTACAACCTGCTGAACATGGCGGTGATCCCGGCCTACGGGGGCTACGCCGTCTTCAAGCTGTTTCGCCGCCTCCTCCCTGCGACCTCGGGAGGCGTCGTCGCCGCCACCGGGCTCGCCGGCTGGGTCTCGGTGGTCCTCTCCTCGATGGCCTTTTCCATCGAGTGGCTGTTCGGCGCCACCGCGCCTGTCTCCTTCACTCGGGTCTTCGCCGCCATGGTCGGGGTTCACCTGCTGATCGGCACCGGCGAAGGAGTCATCAGCGCGCTCACGGTCGGGACGGTGCTGGCGTCGCGGCCCGATCTCATCGCGGGGGCTGCCGATCTCGACGCCGGCCAGATCGAGGACACCCGGGGGCCTCGTGCTCCCACGCTCCTCATCGCCGGCGTGGTCGCCGCCCTCTTCCTCGCCTCGGTGGTCAGCCAGTTCGCCTTCGCCGACCCCGACGGCCTGGAGCGTGTTGCTCAGGAGACCGGATTCGCGGCCAGCGGCGAGGAGCATCTCCTCTCCGACAGCGTCTTCGCCGACTACGCCACCGCCGGGATCGAGAACGAGACGGTGAGCCTGGCAATCGCCGGCGTGGCCGGGACCCTCATCGTGCTCGCCGTGGGCTGGGGTCTCTTGCTCGGCGTCAAACGGCCGGGCCGTCGGTCCGCGGTCTGACCCATGGGCGCCGGCCACGCTCACGCCCTCTATGTCCACGAGCACAGCGCAGTCCATCGTCTCGCCCCCGAGGCGAAGCTGGCGGCCGCGCTCTCGTTCATCGCCGCCGTGGCCGTCACCCCACGTGAGGCGGTGTGGGCTTTCGGCCTCTACGCGCTGGTGCTCGCGCTCGTGCTCGCGGCGGCCCGGGTGCCTCCGCGATTCCTCTTCTTGCGCCTCCTCGGCATCCTCCCCTTCGTGGCTTTCGCTTTCCTCATCCCCTTCGTGGCGACCGGCGACCGGGTGGAGGTACTCGGCATCGAGGTGTCGGGAGAAGGGCTCTGGGGCGCGTGGAACATCCTGGCCAAGGCGACCCTGGGCGCCGCCACCTCGATCGGCCTCGCCGCCACCACCGAGGTTCCCAAGCTGATCGAGGGCCTGGGAGCTCTCAAGGTCCCCGCCGTCCTGGTCTCCATCGCTGCATTCATGATCCGGTATCTCGAACTGATCGCCGAGGAGCTGGGACGGATGCGGATGGCGATGGCGGCACGCGGCTACGACCCCCACTGGCTGGGCCAGGTGAAGCCGATCGCGGCCGCGGCCGGCGCGATGTTCGTCCGCTCTTACGAGCGAGGGGAGAGGGTCCACTCTGCCATGCTGGCCCGCGGCTACTCGGGGGTGATGCCGGTGCTGAGGCCGGCCGGCGCCGGGTGGTTCGACTGGCTCCTGGCGATGACCTTGCCTCTGACCGGAGTGGTGATCGCAGCCGTGGCGCTGGTGGTCACTTGAGTCACCCGGTCAGCGTCGCCGATCTCCACTTCGCCTATCCGGACGGGCGACAGGCGCTCAGCGGGGTCACCTTCTCCGTGGGGAAGGGCGAGCGGCTCGCGGTGCTCGGCCCCAACGGCGCCGGCAAGACCACTCTGGCCCTGCATCTCAACGGGCTGCTCCGAGCGGCCCGGGGAACGATCCGGATCGGGGACCTCGAGGTGACCGATGACAACCTGGTCGAGATCCGGCGGAGGGTGGGGTTGGTCTTCCAGGATCCCGATGACCAGCTGTTCATGCCCACCGTCGCAGAGGACGTGGCTTTCGGGCCGGCCAATCTGGGGCTGGAGGGCGACGAGTTGGAGGGGCGGGTGGACGAGGCTCTTGCTGCCGTGGAGGCTACGAATCTGCGACAGCGGGTGCCCCATCATCTCAGTGGCGGCGAGAAGAGGCGGGCGTCGCTGGCCACCGTGCTGGCCATGGATCCCGGCGTCCTCGTCTTCGACGAGCCCGCTTCGGGCCTCGACCCGGCAGGGCGCCGGGAGCTGATGGAAACGCTGGTCGGACTGCCGGTCACCCAGGTGCTCATCACCCACGACCTCCCGCTGGCGCTCGAGCTATGCCCCAGGTCGGTGATTCTCGACGAAGGCCGCGTCAGCGCGGACGGGCCCACCGCCGGCCTGCTCGGCGACGACGAGCTGCTGGCCCGTCATCGTCTGGAGATGCCGTACCGTCTCGACGGTCGCAAGTCAGGGCGGTGAGCCCGGGGCGTTCAGTCCTGGTGGGCGTCGCCTGGTGACGACTCGGTGTGGATGATCCGGTCGCGGTGGACGTGGCGAGTGTCGGCAGGCTCGTGGGCGGCGTCGTCGATGAAGATGCGGTCGTCTTCGACGTGGAGCAGTGCCGGGCCGTAAGCCGCCTTGAGGTGCTCGGCGGTGAGCGCCTCGTCGGGCCTTCCCGAGGCGACGACCCGGCCCGAGAGCAACAAGACATGGTCCGCCGCCCTTGCTTCGGAGAGGTCGTGGGTGGTCATGACCACGGTCGAGCCCCGGGCCACCTCCTCGTGGATCACCTCGTCGATGGCCACCGCGGTGGTGATGTCGATGCCGGTGAGAGGCTCGTCGAGCAACAGGACGTCGTGCTGCTGGGCCAGGCCCTGGGCCACGAACACCCGCTGTCTCTGGCCCCCCGAGAGCTCGGTGAGATGCCTCGACGCCAGGTCGGAGATGCCGGTCCGTTCCATGGCGGCCCTGACCGCCTCGCGGTCGTCGGCTCCCAGGCGCCGATACGGCCCCAGCCCGGCGTAGCGGCCCATGGCGACCACCTCCCGCACCGTGACCGGGAGAGCATCGTTGATCTTGGTGGTCTGCATCACGTAGGCGATCCGATGCCGACCATTCGATCGGGCGGGCACCTCGATGGAACCGGCGAGCGGCTCGACCAGGCCGGCGATCACGTTGAGCACGGTGGACTTGCCCGAGCCGTTGGGGCCGATCACGGCGGTGACGCTCTCCGCGGGGATGGTGAAGGTCGAGCGGTCGAGGGCGATGGTGTCGCCGTAGGCGACGACCAGGTCCTCGGCGATGATGGCGGGCCGGCTCACGCGCAGCGGGCGCAGCGCCCCTCTATCTCCAGCGCATGGTTGAACGCGGTGAAAGCGGCCTTGGAGCTGATCTCGTTGACCACCCGGTCGACCTGGTTCTCGTGGTGGTCGTTGACGGTGACGTCCTCCACCGCCCCACAGTCGATGCACACCAGGTGGTGATGGTGCCCTTTCAGCCACTCGGCCAGCTCGTAGCGGGTCAAACCCTTGGTGCCATGGTGGGGGGCGAGAACGCCGGCCTCCTCGAGGACCGCGAGCGAGCGGTAGATCGACGAGAGGGGGAGGGCGCCGGACACCTCGTCATGGAGCTCGGCTGCCGAGAGGGGGCCCTCGGCGCCGGCGAGCGCCCTCACCAGGATCTGGCGGCCGCTGGTGTAGCGGATTCGATGCTCGGCGAGCCGTGTCTCCACTTCGCGGTCAAGCCCCGAACTGGTTGTCATCTTCCTCGCTTCCGATTATGGTTCTCATTTCCAGCAAGAACGATTCTCATTATATACAAAAGGATGGGAAATGGCCGCATCGCGACCGCTTTTGGTCCTCACCGTCCTCATCGGCTTGATCGCCTCCGGATGCGGTGGGGAGGGGCAACGAGACGACGACGGGCGGCTCCTGGTGTTGGCCACCACCACCGTGCTCGGCGATGTCGTCGGGAATGTGGTCGGCGACCACGCCCGGGTCGAGGTGCTCATCCCGGTGGGGGCCGACTCCCACGACTTCCAGGCATCGGCCGCCCAGATCGCCCAGCTCAACCGGGCCGACCTGGTGGTGGCCAACGGTCTCGGGCTCGAGGAGGGCCTGGAGAGCCCCCTCGATGTCGCCGCCGCCGACGGGGTGGCGGTGCTCGAGGTGGGCCCCCTGGTCGATCCGGTCCCTCTGCGACCGGAGGCCGAGCATGAGGAAGAGCACGAGGTGGAGGAGGGCGAGGAGGAAGAGCACGAGCGTGGCGGTCTCGATTCCCATGTCTGGCTCGACCCGCTTCGGATGGCGGTGGCCGCCAGGCTGATGGCGGCGCGACTCGCCGAGATCGACCCGGCGACCGACTGGATGACCCGCGCCGAGGAGTATGCCGCGGAATTGGCCGTCGCCGACGAGGCGATAGCAGCCCGATTGTCGACCATCCCCGAGGATGACCGGAGACTGGTCACCAATCACGAGTCGCTCGGCTATTTCGCCCGCCGCTACGGGTTCGAGGTGGTGGGCGTGGTCATACCCGGTGGCTCCACCCTCGGAGACCCCAGCTCGGCCCACCTTGCCGAGCTCGTAGAGGTGATGCGACGGGAAGGGGTGAGGGTCATCTTCGGCGAGACCGTCGAGCCCGGTGCGCTGGCCGCGGCGGTCGCCTCGGAATTGGGCGGGGACGTCGAGGTGGTCCCGCTGTTCACCGAGTCGCTGGGCGAGCCCGGCTCGGAGGCGGACACTCTCATCGGGATGTTGAAGACGAACGCTGCCCGGATCGCGGAAGCCCTCGGTCGGGGGCGGTAGCTTCTTGGGCGTGGACTGGCTCATCGAGCCGTTTCAGCTCGCTTTTCAGCAGCGGGCCCTCCTCGGTGGCGCTCTCGCCGCCATGGCCCTCGCCTTGGTGGGGGCCTGGGTGGTGATCCGCGGGATGAGCTTCCTCGGGGACGCACTGGTCCATGGGGTTATTCCCGGGATCGCCCTCGCCGTGCTCTTCGACTTCAGCGTGCTGGTCGGAGCGGTCGCCGCCGCGGTCGTCATGATCTTGGGCATCGACCTGGTCCACCGTCAGACCACCTTCTCCGAGGACACCGGTATCGGCCTGCTCTTCGTGGGGATGCTCGCTCTGGGGGTGGTGCTCATCTCGCGGACACCGTCCTACACCGGCAGCCTCACCAGCATCTTGTTTGGCGACGCCCTCGGGGTCGCCGGGCGCGACATCGTGGTGCTGGGCGTGGTGCTCGGGGTGTCGGTCGTCGCCTCGGTGCTCCTCTACCGGCCCCTGCTCGTCCTCGCCTTCAACGAGCAGAAGGCCCGTCTCCTCGGGTTGCGGCCCGCTCTGGCGCACTGGGTGCTCCTCATCTTGATCACCGCGGTCATCGTCGGGGCCTTCCAGACCGTGGGCACCCTCCTGGTCTTCGGCCTCCTCGTCGGCCCGCCGGCCACCGCGGCGCTATTGGTGCGCCGGGTGCCGGCGATGATGGCGGTCTCCGCTCTGATCGGGATGCTCGCGGTGATCCTCGGCCTGGTGATCAGCTACCACCTCGACACCGCCGGGTCGGCCACCATGGCCTTGATCCCGATCGTGCTCTTCTTCGTGGTGCTCGGGCTGAGATCGATCCGACCGCGGTCAGCGGCTGCGGAGCCGAGGATCGAGGGCGTCGCGCAGTCCGTCCCCGATGAAGTTGACGCTGAGGACGGTCAGTGAGATGAGCACGCCCGGCCAGATCATCCAGGCGGCATTGATGCTCAGGTAGTTCCTCGAGTCGAAGACCAGGCGGCCCCAGGTGGGGAACTCCTGGGGGAAGCCGAGACCGAGGAAGGAGAGCGCCGACTCGGTGAGGATCGCCACCGCCACGCCGAGGGCGGCGGCCACCATCACCGGGCTCAGCACGTTGGGGAGGATGTGACGCATCACGATATTGCGCTTCCGGGTCCCGATGCTGTGGGCGGCGAGGACGAACTCCTCCTCCTTGACGCTCAGCACCTCCCCTCGCACCACCCGGGCGGTCTGCATCCACCCGGTGACTCCGATGATGACAACGACCAGGACGAAGATGCCGACACTGGGCCCGAGGGCGTCCTTGAGGGGGTCACGAAACAGCATGATCGCCACCAGGAGGATGGGCAGGATCGGCAGAGCCAAGAAGAGGTCGGTGATACGCATCAGAGGCCCATCCAGCCGCCTGAAGAACCCGGCGACTATCCCCACCGCGGTTCCCAGGACCACACCGACCGCCATGGCTGCGAACCCCACCGCCAGGGAGATGCGCCCGCCGATGAGCACCCGGGCCATCACATCCCTGCCCAGCTGGTCGGTGCCCATCCAGTGCGCTGCCGACGGCCCCTGGTTGGAGATCGACGTGTCGATGGCGAAGGGGTCGTACCAGAAGAAGAAAGGGCCGACGACGGATGCGAGCACGATGATGGCGAGGACTACCAGACTCACCATCGCCCCCTTGTGCCGCTTGAACTGACGCCAGACATCGTTCCACAGGGAGCGATGCCTCTCATCGACACGCGGGCCCTCGACCGGTATCTGCTGCTCGGTTCTCTCTCGCGTGGTTGCCATGTGCGTCTCTATTCAATCAGTCATAGCGAATGCGGGGGTCGAGCAAGCCGTAGGTGACGTCGGCTATGAGGTTGAAGAGGACGATGAGCACGGCGAAGATGAAGGTCAGCGTCTGCACCATGGGGACGTCCGACTGTCCGATGGCGGTGATCAGCAAAGCGCCAATCCCGTTGATTCGGAAGATCTGCTCGGTGATGATGGCGCCGGCGAAGATCCCGGGGACGGAGAGGGCGAGCAGGGTCACCACGGGGATCAGGCTGTTCCGCATGACGTGGGTGATCACCACCTTGGGCTCGACGAGACCCTTCGCCCGAGCCGTGCGCACGTAGTCCTCATTGAGGTTGTCGAGCATCGAAGCCCTGGTGAACCGGCTGAGGACGGCCGCGTTGAACAGGGTGAGTACGGTGACCGGCATCACCATCTGCTCGAACTGGAACCAGATGCTGTCCCAGGAGGTCCAATCGATCACATGGGTGGTCGTGTAGAAGGAGGGGAACCACCCCAGCCAGACGCTGAAGATGACGATGGCGAGGAGGCCGGTGAAGAAGGTGGGAGCCGAGTAGCCGACCATGGTGACGAAGGTGCCGATGTTGTCGAAGGCCGAGTACTGCTTGTAGGCGGAGATGACGCCGATGGGGATGGCGATCAGCGTGCCGAGGACAAAGGCCAGGCCCAACACCCAGAGGGTCTGGGGGAGTCTCTGCATGATGATGTCGATGGCCGGGGCCCGTGACGACCAGGAGATGATGCGGTCCCGGCTGGCGCAGTCGCCGATGCAGGTGTTGAAGATGGAGTCGATGGCGTTGAGTGGCTCGTTGATGAACATCAGCTGCATCCACTTCAGCCATTTGATCAGGAACGGGTCGTTGAGGCCCAGGGACTCCCGGATGTTCTCGCGGACCTCGGCGGGGATGGTGAGGGGGAGCTGGCCGGTGGGGTCGCCGGGGGCGAGGTCGAGGATGGCGAAGATGATGAGGCTGATCACCACCAGCGTGGGGATGGCGAACAGCGTGCGCCGGATTATGTAACGGCCCATCCCTCAGATCCGATCCCTCGGCAAGCCGCCAGATTAGCAAGAGAGCCTCCCTGGTGGACAGGGAGGCTCTCTTGCGTTTGTCTCAGGCGAGTGTCACTCGCTACGGGTCCACTCCTCGATGTTCCAGTACTCGGAGTCCCAAGGATTCAGGGTGCCGACACCCTGGATCGAGTTGGCGAACGCCGAGACGGTTCCCCTGTTGACCAGTGCTAGGACCGCCGTGGAGTTCAGCATGTCCTGTGCCTGGTGGATCAGATCGATCCGGCCAGGATCTTCGAGTGCCATTTGCCCGAGCTCGGCGATTAGCGCGTCGAACTCCGGGTTGCAGTAGCGCTCGATGTTGCCGCCACCCCAGTTGTTGGCCGAGGTGGGGATCTGGTCGCAGGTGTTCCCCTGGTAGTAGCCGACGAAGTCAGGGCCGGACGAGCTGCTGGTGTACATCTCGACGTCCTGGAAGAACTTCCAGATGCAGTCGTCACTGGCGCAGGTCCCATCGAAGAACAGGCTGGCGTCGACGTTCTGCATGTCGGTCTCCACACCGATCTGCTCCCAGTATCCGGAGATCAGGTCCTGGAAGGACTGGCGCACCGCGTTGGTCGAGGTCTTGAAGACCCAAGAGAGGGGCTCCCCGTCGGGAGTCTCCCGCACACCGTCACCGTCGGTGTCCACGTACCCGTTCTCGTCGAGGAGCGCATTGGCGCCCTCGATGTCCTGGGTCAGGCAGAAGTCGTCGAATGAGGTGGTTGCCTCGTCACCGACCGGCCAGTTGGTGCAGGCGGGCTCACCCGTCTCTCCATAGCCGACCGCAGTCAGCTCGTCACGGTTGATCGCCATCGACAGCGCCCGGTGCAGGATGTCGTTCTGATAGAAGTACGGGTTCATCCCGCCGGTGGGATCGGTCGGCTCTCCCTGATACTCCGATGGCGGGTCCGCATCGGGATCCGTCTGGTTGAGGCGGATCGCCTCCACCGACGAGCCGAACGACACGAAGACCGTGCCGTTGCCGGCCGCTTCCATCGGCAGGAGGATCTCCGGGGCCACCTGGAGGTTCCAGGCATAGTCGGCCTCACCGATCTCGAGGACGGAACGGGCCGCCGCTTCGGCGTCACCGCCACCCTTGATCTCCACGGTGCCGAAGAAGGGTTGGCCATCGGCGGCTCCACGGTAATTGGGGTTGGCCTCGTAGAGGACGGTGTCCTCGGGCCGGAGCTCGGTCACCATGTAGGGACCGGTCCCGATCGGGGCGAAGTTCTGCTCGGTGCATGCCTTGGCCGCGGCGCCGATGCAATCGGCGAACTGGGCCTGCTGGATCACCGGGCTGGTGTACGCGCTGAACGGGATGAACGGGTAGGGCTGAGGGCCGTCGAAGGTGATGGTGACCGTGAGGTCATCCACCGCCTCCACGCTGGCCACGCTCACGAAAGAGTCCGCCGAGCAGCCGGTGGCCTCGTCGGAGCAGTACTCCCAGCTGAACACCACATCGTTCGCGGTGAGCGGGGTCCCGTCCGACCACATCACACCCTCCTTGAGGGTGTAGGTGATCTGGGTCAGGTCCTCCGATATCCCGCCGTTCTCCTGAGTGGGGATCTCGGCGGCGAGCACCGGGACGGGGTTGCCTTCCGGGTCGAACTCCACCAGTGGCTCCAACACCAGCGAACCTGCCAACAGGTCCTTGGTACCGGTCGACAGATAGGAGTTGGCCTGTGACGGCGCCTGCCACTGCAACAGCAGCAGGTTGCCACCCTCGCCCGCTGCACCAGTGACGGCCGGCTCGGTGGTGTCGGTAGCCGCCGTGGTATCGGTGGCCTCGGTGGTAGCACCATCCTCCGGCGCGGTGGTATCCGCGACTTCGCCGGGGCCACAAGCCGCGACCACGATGGCCATTACGGCTAGCAGCGCCAGCAGTTTGCTTACTTTCATAGGATTTTTCCTCCGTATGCCGGTGCGATCGACCGGCAGTGGCATAGGACGGTAGCAAGAAACGGCGACTCGGTCACAAATAACCGCCGGCCCGGTGGCTATTCGGAGAGCGACTCCGCTGCGGCGCGGAGCAGGGAGGTGTCGGCCGGAGCCTGACCCGGGAAGTGGCAGTAAACCCAGTGCCGGGGACGCAGCTCCCGCCATACCGGCGCTTCGACCACGCACCGTTCCTGGGCGATCGGGCACCTGGTGTTGAACACGCAACCGGGAGGGGGATTGGCCGGGCTGGGGATGTCCCCCTCGAGGATGATCCGCTTTCGGGTGTTCTCGATCTCGGGGTCGGGCACCGGCACCGCCGAGAGCAAAGCCCGGGTGTAGGGATGCTGCGGATTGGTGTAGAGCTGGTCGGCGTCGGCCAGCTCCATGAATTTGCCGAGGTACATCACCGCCACCCGGTCGGCGATGTGGCGAATCATGGAGAGGTCGTGGCTGATGAAGAGGTAGGTGAGGCCCATGACGTCCTGGAGGTTCTCCATCAGATTGACCACCTGGGCCTGGATGGAGACGTCGAGGGCGGCGATGGGCTCGTCGGCGACGATGAAGTCGGGGTTGAGGGCGATGGCCCGGGCGATCCCGATGCGCTGACGCTGCCCTCCGGAGAACTCGTGGGGATAGCGGTTGCCGTGCTTCGGCTCCAGACCCACCAGGCTGAGCAGCTCGGCCACCCTGGCCCGCCGCTCCTTGCCTTTGGCCGCGTTGTGCTCGAAGAGCGGCTCGGAGATGATCGATGCCACTGTCATCCGCGGGTTGAGCGAGGCGTGGGGGTCCTGGAAAATCATCTGCATGCGGGGGCGAAGCTTGCGTAGCGCCTCGGGCTTGATCTGGGCCACGTCGATCCCCTCGAAGCTGACCTCCCCCTCGGTGATCTTCTCGAGCTGGAGGAGCACCTTGCCCACAGTTGACTTGCCCGACCCGCTCTCGCCGACCAGGCCCAGGGTCTCACCCCGGTATATGTCGAAGCTGACTCCGTCGACGGCCCGCACCGACCCCACCTGACGGCGGATCAGCCCCTGCATGATGGGGAAATGCTTCTTGAGGTCCTTCACCGAGACCAGGACCTCCCGTTCCGGCGCGGCGATCCCGCCCGGCGACTCCGGGGCGCTAACGGTCATATCGGGGCCTGTCGTTGTCCATGTCCCACCAGCAGGCTGTCTTTCTCGTCTCCGAGATCTGCATCAGCGGCGGGTTCTCCTCCCAGCACTTGTCGAAGACATAGGGGCACCGCGGAGCGAAGGAGCAATGATCGGGGAACTCGTAGAGGCTGGGCGGTGCGCCCTTGATGTTGACCAGCTCATCTCCCTTGAGGTCGACCCGGGGCAGGGAGCCGAGGAGACCCTCGGTGTAGGGATGCTGAGGGTTGGAGTAGAGCTCGGAGACCGGGGCTTCCTCCACGATCTCGCCGCCATACATCACCAGGACCCGGTCGGCCAGGCCGGCCACCACCGCCAGGTCATGGGTGATCCAGATGACGGCCGTCCCGAACTCCTCCCTGAGGTCCCTGATGATCTGGATGATCTGGGCCTGGATGGTGACATCGAGCGCGGTTGTCGGCTCAGAT